>JACRFB010000055.1 GCA_016218045.1 Ignavibacteriota bacterium | reverse complement strand
TTGGGCAAACAGAAATCTAAACACCACGTGCGAGGCTTGCTATGTTAAACATCGGGTCTGTCCCGCTCTCCCGCTGTCCCGCTGTCCCGCTCTCCCGCTGTCCCCAGAGTCGTCGCGCTTCGACTCCGCTCAGCGAGACACTGTGTCGTTGTTCCGCTCCCGCTGTCCCGCTGTCCTGCTGTCCCGCTCTCCCGCTGTCCCGCTGTCCCGCTCTCCCGCTGTCCACGGCCGTTTCCCCCATTCTGCAGTTTTGCCTATCTTGCCGCCCACATCCGATCAGGAAGCAGCATGAACCTCAAGAACATACCGGCCGGAGCGAAGTCGCCCGAGATCGTGAATGCGATAGTGGAGATTCCGAAAGGGAGCCGGAACAAGTACGAGTACAATCTGGAACTCGGCTTGTTTCAACTGGACCGCGTCCTCTACTCGTCGATGCATTATCCGGAGGCCTACGGCTTTATCCCGAGCACACTGTACGACGACGGCGATCCGGTGGACGTGCTGATCTTCATCGATCAGCCGCTCCATGTGGGGGTGCTGGTGGAAGTGCGGCCGGTGGGCATCCTGCGCATGAGCGACGACAAGGGCGAGGACGACAAGATCATCTCCGTCGCCATCAACGATCCGACGTATTCGCCGATCCGCGACCTGCGGCAACTTCCGCGGCATCTGCTCGTAGAGGTGGAACACTTCTTCACCAGCTACAAGGAACTCGAGGGCAAACACGTGATGAGCTTCGGCTGGAGCGGAGCCACCGCTGCCAAACGCGCCATCGAAAAAGCACGGAAGGCCTTCGAAGCCGCTAAGAAGAAAAGTTGACCTTGACATGCGGACCCACAAAGTGTAATTTTGCGCGTCCGATCTCGAAACGGGCATTCAACGCCGACATTTGCATACATACCAAAGGAGACACGCACATGATATGGACCATGGAACTCGCGTCCTGGCTCGACGATGCACCGTGGCCCGCCACGCGCGACGAATTGATCGATTACGCGACCCGCATCGGCGCGCCCACGCAGGTGCTCGAGAATCTGCAGGAACTTGAGGATCCGGATGAAACCTATGAAGGCATCGAGGACATCTGGACAGATTTCCCCGTGGATGAGGACTTCTATTTCGGAGACGAGGAAAACGACTACTGATCCACGCTGCATCGCCATGCCACCCAGCACGGCCCACGATTTTACGCGTGTCCACAGTCGAGCCCGGCGGTCTCCCGCTGGGCTGTTTTTTGCGCTTGCGACATGCGTGGTACTGCTGTATCCCGCCCCGCGCCTCCTGGCCCAGCATCCGTCCTTCGACGATTCGCTGCGCATAGACGAGGTGCTGCTGGAAGGTGATTCCGCCATCGAGAACAGCGAGACGCTGCTCGAACAGATCGACACACACGAATCGCCCGGCGCCATCGCCACCTTCCTCTGGTCCATCATCGAGAACATGCCCTTCGCCGCCGAGCCCGTGTATTTTGATTACGAGGTGATGCGGCAGGATGCCGAACGGCTCGCGGCGTACCTCAAACGCAACGGGTGGATCTCGGCGACCACGCGTGGTTCATACGTCAAGGCCGATGACGGTGAGAGCGTGACCGTGACGTTCCGTATCGCCGCGGGAGCGCGCTCGTACATCGACTCGGTGGATTACCGCAATCTGCGCGGCCTGCCGCGCGAACTCGACTCGCTCGTGCGCGAGGGACGCGACCGTTTTCTCATGCGGGGCGCGCCATTCAGCGAGGACAATGTGCAGGCCGAGATCGACCGCGTGTTAAAACATCTCGGCGAGAACGGCTACCCCGTCGCGTCCTGCGACAGCGTCACCGTCGAACGACTCAAATCGTCGAACAACACGCTGGTGCGGCTCTGGTTCGCGCACGGCCGCCAATTACGCGTGGGCACCATCACACGCACGATCAAGAACAGCGACGAACTGAATCTCGCGCGCAAGATCATCGACGACCGGCTCGAGGTGCACACGGGCGAGGTGTATTCGACCACCAAACGCGAACGATCGGAATTGAACCTGAACCGCCTCGGCATCTTCACGAGCGTGCAGATCCAGGCCTCGTATCCGCCCAAACACGACACCGTGCAGGAGACCGTGCCGCTCGATGTGCAACTCACGCCGAAGCAGCGTCACGAGCTTGCGCCCGCCGTGCTCGTGAATAGCTTCTTTAATCGTTTCAACGCCGGCGCCGAAGTGTCGTATCTCGTACGCAACATCTTCGGCGGAGCGCAGACCATGACGGCGCGCGCGAATTTCCTCTCCAAAGTCGACTATCCCATCGATTCGTATCAGGGCATACTGCAGTTGCGTTTCGACCAGCCCTATCTCTTCTCCAACGATAACTCGGGTTCCGTCAGCATCGCCTACATCCGCGCCTACGAATCGGAGCTGTACGGCGGCAACATCTTCCAATTCATACTCGGCATGCGGCAGCGTTTCACCGACCGCGTGCAGGGAAGCGCCGACTGGACGCTCGAACAGAGCAAGTACGACATTCTCGCGACCGGACAGTCGCTCGTCTCCACACCCTTCGCGGCGTTCGATACCACGGGCATCAATTACCGCAACTCGATCATCACGTTCGGACTCGAGCGCGACGCAACAAACGACTTCTACAATCCCACCGCGGGACTCGCCGTGCGCGGCATGGTGGAGGAGGCCGGACTCTTCAAACAGCTCGTGCCCTCGTTGTTCGCGGGGTATCAGTCCGCCGAATACCGCAAGCTCGAGGGCATGGCGCGTATTTTCACCGACCTGTCGCACAACGGCACGGCCGTGCTGGGCGCGAAGCTGAAGCTGGGCACCATCTTCCGCTATGGCGAAAGTGCCGAGCGCAACATTCCGGTGCCCTTCAACCGCCGCTACTACGCGGGCGGCTCGCAGAGCGTGCGCGGCTGGAGTGCACGCACGCTGGCAGCGGGCGGACAGGAACTCGCCACCTACGGCGGGAACGCGCTGCTCGAGGCGAGTCTCGAATACCGCTGGCAGCTTTTCCCGCGCACAAAACCGTGGTACTTCATCGAACCCGCAAACATCTGGCTCGTGTTTTTTGCCGATGCCGGAAATCTGTGGAGTGAGCCCGCGTCGATACGGCTGAGCGAAGTGGCCGGAGCGCTGGGCCTGGGGCTGCGCTACAACATGTTTTTCGGACCGATCCGTGTCGATTACGGCATGAAGGCCTACGATCCGCGCGCGGGCGCCCGCGCCTGGTTTACCGACCGCGTCTTCGGCCGCGAATTTCTTGCCAGGGGCATACTGCTGCTCGGCATCGGCCACGCGTTTTAGGAGGGATACGGAATGGCATGGTCGACAGTCGTGGGACAGGCGCGTGTGAAGACGCTGCTGCGGAGTTTATGGGAAGCGCAACGGCTGCCGCATGCGATGCTCTTCTACGGACCTCCCGGCGCGGGTATGGACGCGATGGGCATAGAACTCGCGCGTGTGCTCAACTGCGAGCGCGGACAGTGGGACGCCTGCGGCGTCTGCCCCTCGTGTCTGGCCATCGACATTCTGCGGCATCAGCGGCTCTCGCTGATCTTCGCCATGCCCGCGAAGGCCGGTGAAAAGACTGCGTACGATAAGTTCGATGAAGGCGAGATGGCCGAGATCAATGCCGAGATCAGTCTGAAGGCCGCGAATCCCTATCATCGTATCACCATCCCGAAGGCGCAGGGTATCAAGGTGCAGAGCATCCGCGATCTGCGGCATGCCACATCTTTCCGTGCAGGCGCGAAAGGCCGCAATGTGGTGTTGATCATGGATGCCGACCGCATGAACCCCAACGCGGCGAACGCTCTGCTGAAAACGCTCGAGGAACCCACGGGCGACACGATCCTGATACTCACGACAGCCAAGCGCGAATCGATGCTGCCGACCATCCTATCGCGCTGCCAGCAGGTGCGTTTCGAGGCGCTGGCGGCGGCCGACATCGAGCGTGGGTTACTCGGCATGTACGACGACATCACGCCCGAGCGCGCGCGCGAGGCGGCGATGCTCTCGCAGGGCAACTACCTCGACGCACAGATCCTCGCGACGGGCGACAGTCTGATACCGCGCACCGAAATCCGTGAATTCCTGCTGGCGATACATCAGTACAATCCGCGGACGATCATGAAGAAGATCGGTTCGTACACGTCGGTGAAGGACGGCAAGGCACTCACGGCCTTTCTCACGGGCATCGCCTCGTGGTTCCGCGACGTGCTCGCCGTGCAGGAGGGTGCCGAGGATGCGATCAGCAACATCGACATGAAGGATTCGATCGTGAAGTTCGCCTCGCTGTACCCCGACGCGGACTGTACCACCGCCGTGACGGCAGTGGAGGAAACCATTGACCTCATTCCGAAAAATGTGCATCTTGTCACATTGCTGGTGGTTCTGTCGAACCGCCTGCGCCGTTGCCTCGCACCCTATCTGGCGTAAGCCGGACTCCCATAGAGCATCACATGATCCCTGAATTGCCCGTTCTTCCGGATTCATCGCCGCGCGAACCCGAGCGGCCGCTGCCGCCGGAGTTTGCGACACTCGATGGCGCCGTTCTCGCCGCGAGCAGCGACGAAGACGGGTCCGCTGCGCAGGCACGGCAACACGACCAGACCGAGAGCTGCTGCCGCGGCGACATGGAAGAGCTGCCCGCGGACGTGGCGCAGTACACCGAAGTGATCTTCAAAGGCGAACGCCGCGCCTATTACATGAACCGCACCGGACTCGAACTCTCGCCCGAGATGTATGTGATCGTGGAAGCCGAAAAGGGCAACGATCTCGGCATTGTGGGTTTGACCGGTGAACAGGCCTATCTCAAGTCGACGCTGCGTAACAAACCCTGCCAGGGCGAATCGACACGCGCGGTGCTGCGCCTCGCCGAGGAGCCCGACGTCAACGTGCTGCGTTTCCATCGCGAGCAGGAGGGCACGGCCTATCAGGTGTGCCTCGACAAGATCTCGATGCTGAATCTCCCGATGAAACTCGTGGATGTCGAGTTCCAGTTCGACCGCAACCGCATCACGTTCTACTTCACGGCCGACGGCCGTGTGGATTTCCGCGAGCTGGTGCGCGAACTCGCCGCCGAGTACCGCACACGCATCGAGCTGCGGCAGATCGGTCCGCGCGACGAGGCCAAACGGCTGGGCGGCTACGGCGTGTGCGGACGCGAGCTGTGCTGCAGTTCATGGCTCGGCACTTTCGAGCCCGTCTCCACCGACATGGCCAAGCTGCAGAACCTCACGTTGAATCCGTTCAAACTCGCGGGCCAATGCGGACGCCTCAAATGCTGCATCTCGTATGAAGTGCGCATATACGAAGAACTGTTGAAAAAATTCCCGCCGCTGGACTATCGCTTTCAGGCGCCGAAGGGCAAGGCGCGTATCGACAAGATCGACATTTTTCAGGATGCGATTTACGTGCAGTACGAGCGCGGCGATGCCTGGGACCGTTTCACACTCGACGAACTCAAGGTGATGCTCGAATCGCCTCCGCCTCCGGTCGAAACCGTCGAGGCCAAGCCCGCCGAGCACCCGCGCAACGAGCAGCGCCGCGGCGGCCCTGGCAAGCGGCGTGAGGACCGTCCCCAGCCGCACAAACCGAAGTAGAATAGCGGGATCTGTTCAATCCGTGTAAGGACACAGGAGAGAGGAGACAGGAGACACGGGCTTACCGAATGTCTGACTCCTGTCTCCTGTATCCTGCATCCTCACACTCGTGTCAGGACAAAGGAGAGAGGAGACAGGAGACACGGGCTTGCCGAATGCCTGTCTCCTGACTCCTGTATCCTGACTCCTTACACTCGTGTGAGGATACAGGAGAGAGGAGACAGGAGACACGGGCTTGCCGGCTGTCTGCCTCCTGTCTCCTGTATCCTGACTCCTCACACTCGTGTCGGGACACAGGAGAGAGGAGACAGGAGACACGGGCTTGCCGAATGGCTGTCTCCTGCCTCCTGTATCCTGACTCCTCACACTCGTGTCGGGACACAGGAGAGAGGAGACAGGAGACACGGACTTGCCGGCTGTCTGCCTCCTGTCTCCTGTATCCTGACTCCTCACACTCGTGTCGGGACACAGGAGAGAGGAGACAGGAGACACGGGCTTGCCGAATGCCTGTCTCCTGTCTCCTGTATCCTGACTCCTTACACTCGTGTCAGGACAAAGGAGAGAGGAGACAGGAGACACGGGCTTGCCGATTGTCTGCCTCCTGTCTCCTGTATCCTGACTCCTTACACTACCCAGAGTAGATCCGGCCCCTACCATCTACTCATCTACCAGCTACCAAGCTACCTCTTCTTCCAACTTTCCCAATACCCCTTCCATTCCACGGCCTCCGCTTCGGGCGCGATATGTAATAGATTTCGCGTGTCGAGCATCACGGCGATTTCGTTCGTGCGCGTAAGTGAATCCTGCTTCGCAAGGGCCTTTGGATGCGGACCGTGCTGGAAGCCGGTGGGATGAAAGGTGACCATGCCGGGCTTGATGTTGTCGCGGCTGAAGAATTCGCCCTCGTGGTAGAAGATAACCTCGTCGTAATCGGCGTTGCGATGGAAGAAGGGCACCTTGAGCGCGTCGGCGTCTTCCTCGAGCGGGCGCGGCAGGAAGGTGCACACCACCGCGTTGTTCATCAGGAACGTCGTGTGCGCGGGCGGCGGAAGATGCACGCGATGGCTCATCACGGGACGGATGTCGCGCACGTTGATCTTCCACACGTAATTGTCGCCCTTCCAGCCCACGGCGTCGAGCGGATTGAAGCCGTAAAACATCGACGAGATCTCGCCCTCGCGCTGCACGCGGATTTCGTGCTCGATGCCCGCGCGCTCGTCGTACGACGCGGGCAACTGCGCGATCGTGATCGCCGAGGCGTCGTACAGCGCGTGCATGCCTATCACACCCTTGTCGGCCATCGACGGCGGACGCACCCGCGAGAACGACTCGATAATCAGGACAAAGGTGTCCTTTGTCCGCGGATGCACGCGGTAGGTCGTGCAGCGCGGGATCACGATGTAGTCGCCCGCCTCGAACTCGATCTCGCCGAAATCGGTCTCCATCACACCCTCGCCGCGGTGTACGAAGTGCAGCTCGTCGCCGTCGGCGTTGCGGAAGTAGTAGGGCATCGACGCGGCGCGGCGCGACACGTGCACGGCCACATCGTTGTTGAACAGCAGCCGGATGCGCATGCCGCGTTCGTCGCGTCCGTCGGACGGATCCGCCTCGTTGAAATCGTACGCGTGCGGGCGCATGTCGCCCTCGAAGCGCGTCCAGTCGGTGGGCGGATGCAGGCGGTAGAGATGCGAGACGGGACCGAAGAAACCCTCGCGTCCGAACTCTTCCTCGAAGGTGCCTTCGGGAAGTCCGACATGGGCCTGGCGCGTGTGTTTGCCCTGATGGGTGAGATACATGGCGATCCTTTCAGACGATGATGTGTTTGGTCGAGGGAAAGACGCGGGCGGCTAGGAACCGCGGATGTGCTCGTGGCAGGAGAAACACACCGAGGTCATGCGTGTGAACTGGTAGTAGCTGCCCGCCATGTTCTGCTTGCCTGCCTCGACCTCGAGTTCCTTCACGATGCGGAGGAATTCGCGGCCGTATTCGGCGTAGCGCGCGGTCTCCTTTTCGAAGCCCGTCTCGCGCACCAGGCGTTCCAGCGCCTCGGCCTCGGCCTTGACGGCCTTGAGGTCGGCGAGCGCGAGCTGCCGCAGAATGTTCTGCGCGTGTTCAGTTTTTTTCTTCATCAGATCGCTCGGTTCGGGCGCGGGCGCCATGCCCGTGAGCGCCGCGATGGTGACGAGCGCAAGAAGCGCGTGAACGGCTTTCATGATCGGACTCCTGCGTGTGAGGACGTGATTGTGGGGATCTGCGTCACGCCATGTTTTCGATGAGCGCGGTCGCGAACGCCGAACACGACACTTCGGTTGCGCCGTCCATGAGACGCGCAAAATCGTACGTGACGGTCTTTTTCTGAATGGTGGCGTCCATGGCGCGGATGATGAGCGCGGCGGCCTCGTTCCAGCCCATGTACTGCAGCATCATCTCGCCGCTGAGAATCACCGAGCCGGGATTCACCTTGTCGAGTCCGGCGTACTTCGGCGCGGTGCCGTGTGTGGCCTCGAACATCGCGTAGCCGTTTTCGTAGTTGATGTTTGCGCCCGGGGCGATGCCGATGCCGCCCACCTGCGCCGCCAGAGCGTCGGAGATGTAGTCGCCGTTGAGGTTCAGCGTGGCGATCACATCGTATTCCGCCGGACGGGTGAGGATCTGCTGCAGGAACGCGTCGGCGATCACGTCCTTCACCACCACGCCGTTCGGGAGGCGCACCCACGGTCCGCCGTCGATCGGCGTGCCGCCGAATTCGTTCACTGCAAGCGCGTAACCCCAGTCGCGGAAGCCGCCCTCGGTGAACTTCATGATGTTGCCCTTGTGCACAAGCGTGACCGACTCGCGGTTGAACTCGATCGCGTAGTTGATCGCGGCGCGCACGAGGCGCTCGGTGCCTTCCTTCGACACGGGCTTGATGCCGATGCTCGACGATTCGGGGAAGCGGATCTTGCTCACACCCATTTCGGACTGCAGCCAGCTCACCACCTTCTGCGCCTCGGGCGTCCCGGCCTTCCACTCGATGCCCGCGTAGATGTCCTCGGAATTCTCGCGGAAGATCACCATGTCGATGGCCTCGGGCTTGCGCACGGGCGAAGGCACGCCCTGGAAGTAGCGCACGGGGCGCAGGCACACGTACAGGTCGAGGATCTGGCGCAGCGCCACGTTGAGCGAACGGATGCCGCCGCCGACCGGTGTGGTGAGCGGACCCTTGATGCCCACGATGAACTCCTTCACCGCCTCGAGCGTGTCCTCTGGCAGCCACACTTTGTCGCCGTACACGCCGAGCGATTTCTCGCCCGCGTACACCTCGAACCACGCGATCTTGCGCGCGCCGCCGTAGGCCTTCTGCACGGCCGCGTCAATCACACGCACGGCGGCGGCCCAGATGTCCGGTCCCGTGCCGTCGCCTTCGATGAACGGGATGATGGGATTGTCGGGAACCTGCAGGGTTCCGTTCGAGAAGGTGATGTGTGCGCCTTCGGCGGGAGGAACGAGTTTCTGGTACGGCATGATGATCCTGAATCTGAAGAGTTGTAGATTTCGTGAAGTACTTTCGCTGCGAAGTCATTCCCTGCGCATCTGTGAATGAAACTCGGACAGGGAAAAGTGAAAATACGAAAAATCGGGAACCCGAACATCCTCGGAAACGAATCGACAGCGTCACGACGAAACAACC
The DNA here is from genome assembly GCA_016218045.1 of Ignavibacteriota bacterium. NCBI lineage: Bacteria > Pseudomonadati > Ignavibacteriota > Ignavibacteriota bacterium. The sequence goes on along the minus strand of JACRFB010000055.1, from coordinate 6,980 downwards.
ACGATTATCGGAGCGCGCATGAAACACATGTTTTCGGTTATTGTGATGGTCCTTCTGGGCCTGACACAGGTTCACGCGCAGAGCGCGGCCTACAGGTACGAGGCAGGAAAGACGTATTTCTACGAAGTGAACTCGGCGACCGAGAGCAAGGAGGAGATGGGGCCGAAGATCAACAAATACTCCACCTCGTTCAAGGCCATCATGGCGCTGCAGTTCGAGGCGCGAAACGCGCAGGGCACAGCGAACGCGATGCTTATCATCGAAACACTTGAGGCCGAAATCGAGCGCCGCGACGGCACGCAAAAAATCGGCGGTGAACTCGCGGGCACCAGCTACGCGTTCACCATCGACGCAGTCGGACGCATCGTGAAACGTGATCCGACACTCGAGACGCTCGATCAGCAGCGCCTCGAAATCGTGCAACGCTTGTTCGACCTCCTGCCGCCGCTCGGCAAGTCCGTTTTTACACAGGGTGATTCCTGGAAAAACAAAACCGTGGACTCGGCGGGCACACATAAAATGCCGATGGTCGTGGAGCTGCGTAACTCGTTCGAGGTCGGCGGTCCGCGCACAGAACTCGAGCGCCGCTGCCTGCCCCTCGAATACGAGGCCGACGTGCGCACGACGGGTGTGATGTTGCAATACGGAAAAACATATGATTACGGCTCGCGCGGCGATGCCGAGGGTGTGCTCCTCTACGACGAAGCCGACGGCATCGTTGTGTCCTTCAAACTCGAGCAGGGCTCAAACGACAGTATCGTCGAGAGCGGCAGCGCGGGGGCGATCTATCTGGAACACAACACCGAAACGACGTACACGCTGAAACTGGTGCGGTAGAGACGGGCGCGGGCCTTTCGGCTCGAGGGCAATAAAAAAGGGGAGGTACAGACCTCCCCTTTTGTTATCGTTGCGCCTCTCAGCGCACGATGGTCATGCTCCGTGTGACAGCGCTACCACCGAACTGCAGGCGGATGAAGTAGGTGCCCGCGGCGAAACCGTCGGTGTGGAGGGAGGCGGACCAGGATCCGCGGTCCACATCGGCATCACTCACAACCCGCAGTTCGCGGCCGTACTTGTCGTACACGGCAATGCGCGCGCGGCCCTGCTCGGGAACGGCGTAACGGATCGTGATACGTGTGCCGGCAGGCGCAGGATTGGGCGCGCTCTGTTGTAGCGCAAGCTGCACGGGCGACACGACGGCTCCAGCGGCGAGTATGCCCCAGGGATCGAGGCGCGTGTCGGCCGATTGATAGGCCTCGCCCGCGGGATCGAAGGCGATGAGCCGGTATTCCTGCGCGTCGGCGTCGAGTCCCATCTCGTTAAACGTGTACATGCCGTCGTCGCGGAATGCCGCGAAGCCGACGGTCTGCCATTCGTTCCGTCCCGCGGGGCTGCGCTCCACGATGAAGCCGAGGCGTGTTACCGCCAGTTCGCTCTGCCACGCGAGCGCGGCGGCGTCACTCGATGTGCGCAGGGCGCGCAGTCCGCGCACGGGCATCTGTATCGCCGCGTAGGGACCAGCCATCGTCCACGCGCCGCTCAGGTCGGTGATGCCCGTCACGGTCACGCTGTTGTTGATCGGACTCGCGCTGCTCGTCGTCGGATACCAGACGCCGCCGACGGGGAATTGCCGCCAGCCGCGGAGCTGCGAGGGGATGGCCATAAACGGCACGAGTTCGTTGCTCGTGTAGAACATGGTGAGATCGAGATTGTAACCCGAACCGGCGGCCTCGAACAGATAATGCCGCATCGCGTAGCGCAGCCGCGTGATGCCTGAGGGCAGCGCGTCGGGAAGCATACGCACGGTGAGGCCCGACAGCGTACCCGCGTTGAGCTTCAGGATGGCAAATGCATGTCCCTGCGGATTGCGCAGCACGCGCGTCTCGCCGGGATTCATGGATCCCGTGGAGGCGATCTGTTCCCCGACGGTCTCCACCTCGAGACGCACGGGTATCGTGAGCGGCGAGTTGATCACCGGCGTGCCGCGCACCGACAGTGTGCCCGTGAGTGTGATGGAGCCGTGAAGAGTCGACGGTGACATCTGGCTCGTCGGCGCCGTCAGTGTGAAGACCTGTCCCTCGCTGCCCGAAGTGGGGGTGATCGTCAGCCACGACGTGGAAGTGGCAACGTTCCAGAGAATGACATCGGGTCCGAACGTGCCTCCGCAATTCAGGACCATCACATCCTTTTTTGCGTCGCCGCGTTTTGGTGTGGCCTTGATCACGATCGTGTCGGCTCCGACGCAAATCAGGCGCGGCGCCTGCACGGTGAAGGTGACGGGGATGACGTACGGCGAGTTTGTCGCGTGCGGATCGAGGAGCGTGACGCTGCCCGTGTACACTCCCGGCGCAAGGTCGGTGCGTGTCACCGCAACATCAAAGGCGCCCGCGTTTAATCCGGCCGCCGGGGAGGGGGTGATGCTGAGCCACGTGGGCGCGACGACGGTGGACGAGGTCGCCGTCCACTGAATCAGCGAGCCGCTGCCGTTGAGGTTTGTCACGTTCACCGTCCGCGGCGCGGGCAGTGTGTAGTTCTGTTCCGCCTCGAAACTGATGGCCACGGGCGCGGTGACGATGGTGCCCTGCGGCGGATTCGCGTGCGCCGTCCAGATGCCGTTCAAGACGGTCGCGGAATGTGTGAGAGTCTTTGCTGCGGTGTTGAGTGTGCCCGCGGGCGAGGACCAGGTCACGCCGTTGTCGGCGGAATACTTCAGTGCAAGCGCCGCTTCGGTCTGGCCGTTGAGGTCCGTGCTCTCATACCGCGCAACCAACGTGGCGGCGAGGCCCGTGCCCACCGCGGCATTCACCGTGTACGACTTGAGGATGGATGGCAGATTTCCCACCCAGCGGTGTGTGCCGCTGTGCATCGTTACCGTGGTGCTGCCCGGCAGCGGAGCCGCGGTGGGAGTGATGCTCATGCCGATGCCGCCGAAGTTTTCGGTGAGCGCGAGCGTGCCCAGCGTGCGTGTCGTGCGGATGCTGCCGAGGAAACGGCCCGCGTTTGTGAACGTGCCCGTGGAGCCGAGCGTCACCAGCGCGAGTGTGTCGACGTCGAACCAGACGCCCGCGCCGATAGTGAGTGTGCCGTTCACGGTGCTGTTTGCCGCGAGGCGTTTGCGTGCGCCCGCGTTTCCGTTTGTCAGCTTCAGATTGTGATACGTGCCGGGCACAAGCTGCTGCGCCGCGCTGCCGAGATATTCCACCGTCGCGTCACTTCCACCCGCGTTCATCGTGCCGCTGAAGACGAAAGGACTGAGAGTAAAATTCAAAGTGGCCGCGCTGCCAGCGCCGTTGCCGATCAGGGCGGATCCGGAGCCGGTGCCGTTCTGCGCGTTGCCGTTGGCGTCGAACGAGAGTCCCTGGCCGCTCTCGTTCACCGTGCCGTCGTTGATCGTGAGCGTGCCGCCGATATTCACGGGCGCGGCCGCGGTGACGGTGGGACCGTTCACTGTCACATTCCAGAAGAATGTTCCGGCGAGCGTCCTGTTGTGGACGATAGTGCGGCTGCGCGCGCTGCGCAGGAACTCGCGGTTGCCCGTGGTGTCGTTCGCCCAGCCGAGTGTGTTGAGACCGGCAGTGGCGTAGGTCGGAACCATAAAGTCGAAAATGTTCATCGCGCCGACGGCACGCGCGAAGGCGACACTCTGGCCGCTGAGTATGGATCCGCTCAGCCAGCCGTGCCGCGACGCGGGCAGTGTGTTCATGTTCGAGGATCCGTGCGCGAGGCCGTGGACAAAGGCGCCGCCCGCGTCGAGCACCGCCACAGCGTCGGAGGCTGCCGCGATGGAGGGGATCGATGTCGAGGAAATGAAGTACTGGTTCAGTGTGTCCGCGGGCGGAGGATTGACGATGATGAGCCCGTCGGACGGATCGGTGTCCTGTCCCGGAACCGCAAAGAGTCCGCCGATCACGATGATGGTACCCGCCTGCACGTTGCTCCAGAGCGGATCGTTCGAGAAGGTGATCTGTCCGAAGGGATACGTACCGCCGCTAGTGGCGTCGGCGACGCGGTACCCGCGCAGATCCAGACTGTCCTTCACCACGAGCAATTCCACCGCCTCGAAGGTCGAGATGTCGCCGTTGCCGTTGTAGTATTCGTTCACGAGCACGGTCGGCACAGGGGGCGGATCGTTCTCGAGTATCGTGAAGGTGTGTGTGGTCTGTCCCCATACCGACGCCGTCGTTCCGCCCGCCGCATTCTGCAGCGAGAAGATCAGCGTTTCGCTCCCTTCAAACAGCGCGTCGTCGGCGATGGTGAAGCTCGCGCTCTGCGAGGCGCTCGATCCGGCGGGGAAGGTGAGTGTCTGTGTGCTGTACGCCGGCACAACATCCACGCCGTTCGTCGCGGTGCCTCCCGTCAGCACCACGTCCACCGTCGTGGCTGTGGTGGCGGAGGGATTGGTGATGGTGACCGGAATCGTCACCGTGCCCGCGCCCTCCGAGGCGGACGATGTTCCCGCGGGGAACTGCAGCACTGTGGGCTGTGACGCTGATCCGGCGCTGGGAGTGACCGATACATCGTCGATGGCGAGGGATTGTGCGTTCGATGTGGTGGTGCCGCTCACCACCGAGTAATTCCACGCGAGGTAGAAGTCGTCGCTTGCCGCGACGTTGGTGACGATGGTGCCGCTGGCAGCCGCGGTCGCGCCCGGCGCGGGTGTGTACCCCGCGTTTGCCGCATCGGCCGAAAAACTCGTGATGAAGGATGCGCCCGCGGGAGTCCACGTGCTGCCGTCGGTGGAGTAGTACATCTGGATCTGGAAGCCGGCTGCGTTTGTGCCGCCGCGGTACTTCTCGACATTGTAGGAGATCGAGAAACTCGCTATGGTGCCGCCGGTATTGTTCCGGAACCACGCGTACACGTTGCCGCTCTTTGTGCCGCTGCTCGACGAGATGAATCCGACCGCTCGCTCAGTGGCCGCGGCGGCGTCGCCCGCGCCGAGGTTGTAGATGCCGTTGGCGGCGGACGAACTCATCGCGTTCCCGCCCCTGCGTTCCGTGGTCGTGAGCGCGGCCGAGTAGGCGCTCACCGTGCGCACGTTTGCATTGTCCTTGCTCACGCGCCAGCCGGCGGGCATCGGAGCCAACGTGGTGGTGTCGAAGGAGGCAAAGTTCTGCAGATACGCCGTTCCCGGCGTGGTGAGGGAGATCTGCGCGTGGAGACTCGGGGCCGCCGCGGCCAACAGAAGCGCTGCAAGGAGTATCGGGAATCGTGTCATGCGGGTACCGGGGAGAGACGGTTTCAAGGAATACTTCATCCCTCGAATTTACGTAGTTTACGGCGAATGATGAAGTGTCGACGATGAGGAAACGGTGAGGCCGTGAGAACTGATCCGGGTGTCACATGGAAAATCCGCCACACGATCCTGGTCGCCTGTCTCGCGGCGCTCGGTTTCGGTGCGTCCCACTGCGCCGACGAACCGCCCGCGCAGCCCCTGTGGGATGTGACAACACCGGACGCCCGCGCTCCGCTGCCCGGACCCTTCCGTGTGATCGGATTCTGGATGGCCCCCACACGCGGATACCAGTGGGATGCGGAACACGATACGTACACGCCGATGTGTGCCGCGTGGCGGGCCGCCGGTGCGAATAGTGTGATGTTGAACTGCCCCGACCTCGCGTCCGCGCGGCGGAATCTCGAGCGGACACGCGGGTACTCGCTGCGCTTTCTGGGCGGACCCGGCCTGCGCCGCGTGTACGAGTGGGAGCATCTGCTGCGCGATTCGAGCGTGGCACAGGGTTTCTCCGGTCTGTACCTCGATGACGGATGGTTCGCCTGGCTCTATGACGGATGGGCGGCTCCGCCGTGGACGCCCTTCTCTCCTCCCGATTGGTATCGCGGACTCGATTCGTTGTTTGCGCTTGCCGAGAAACACGGCATGGACCTCGGTGTGAACGTGTACGAGATCGAGGGCATTCGTTTGCTCACGGCCCTTGCCCGCGACTATGACACACGGCATCGTGATTTTGCGACCGGAGCACCTACAACGCGGCGCGAACAGCGGCTCATCATCTACACCGGCGCGCGGTATTTTGATGCGGGTCCGACCTTCCTCGCCTATTCGGATGCGGTGCGTGCCCACGCACTGCGCAACAACATACCGTTGTCGCGTATGCAGCCGTGGATAGCACCGAGCTGCGAAACACCACGCGCCGCAGCCGTGTATCGAGCGCCGGGCTGCGAGGCGTCGTGGACGCTGACGCTGATCCTGCGCCTTGCCGAGCTGCGTTTTGGCGGCATCCATGTATATCTCGGCAACGGGATGGACGAGGCGCATCGGGATCAGATGCTTCTCGCGTTCTGGGCCACGGGCAACCTGCACCTTCCCGCGTTTCCGCGTCCCTCCACCTACGGTGAATTCCGGACCATTCTATCCGATTCTTCCCGCCTCGCTCCCGTTCTTCTCGCCGCGCGATCCCTCGGCATACCGACACATCGCCCCGGCTGGCTCTGGACGGGAGAGTAGGGACGGGGGAGTGGGGACGGGGGAGTGGGGACGGGGGAGTGGGGACGGGGGAGTGGGGACGGGGGAGTGGGGACGGGGAAGTGGGGACGGGGGAGTGGGGACGGGGAAGTGGGGAGTAGGGAGGAGGGAGTAGGGAGGAGGGAGTTGAACAAGAAAGTGGTGTTTCGCTATGCCCAAGAGGGGCGACATTCTTCAGCCCACGCCGTGAGGCGTGGGAATGCGACGCGGGACGAGGATCCAAGAGCCCCGGAGGGGCGACATTCAAAGGTCGAATTCGCGGAGTGTTCTCCTCAATGGAAAATGTATTCCCGTGGCTCGGTGTCCTGGAATGCCGCCCGCTTCGCGGGCTCTGGTGGATTCGATGGCGCGCCGATCCCCACACTTGGCGGTGTGGGTTGGTGAATGCCGCCCGCTTCGCGGGCTCTGTTGGATTCGATGGAGCGCCGTTCCCCACACCTGACGGTGTGGGTTGGTGAATGCCGCCCGCTTCGCGGGCTCTGTTGGATTCGATGGA
>JACRFB010000054.1 GCA_016218045.1 Ignavibacteriota bacterium | reverse complement strand
CGATGCGCCTGTCCCGGGGGTCCGTGTCCTTCATGCAAGCAGGATCGGCAGCAACCACCGCCGCGTTGATCAGCCGAGTCGCCGATGGGATCTCCCCCTACATCACGCCTCCGGGCCCTGGCCCCGCTAATCAAGTACGGTACATAGCTCAGGATGTCCAGGGTGCCTCCTTCCGCGTAACCATGCGCAGCGACGTCTGGCCGACCATTCGCCGCTACGATGAGTCTCTCGACAAGTTGGAGCAGTACGTTCGCGAGATTGAGTGGTCGCCCGACGAGTTTCGCACGCTTCTCTTTAAGCGCATTGAGGCTGAAGCGAAGAAGCACAAAGTGCAGATGCCCATCAAGGGTTCAAGCGAGCGAGAGGACCGGTACGAGGAGCGGGTTCTCGAGTTGATCTTTGTCCCACGCGTTCAATGGGGGGACAAGGAAGTTCAATCATACCGGGTTATTCACACGCTCTCCTATGAGCGGCCTCGTTGGGCAGTTCAGCTCTGCAAGCTCGCGAGAACCAATGCGCTCAGGAATGGACAGAATCGAATTACCAAGGCCGATATCGACGATGTCTGGGGTGACTATGGCTCAAGGCGGATTGCCGACCTCGTCGCTGAGCACAAGCATCAGTGCCCAGAGGTTGAGGAGCTGATCACCGCCTTTCGTGGCGCGCAACGACTATTTCCGAGAGATGACCTGTTTGTCTACATCAAGAATCGCGTCTTGAATCACATGAATCCACACATCGACTCCAGGGACGTTCGTAGTCAGATCGAAGTCGCCCGATTCCTGTTTCGAACTGGTTTTATCATCGCACGGTCCGAGGAGCAAAACGGAGAGTATGAGCACTACACCTTCAAGCAAATGCCCGATCTTCTCAGCTCGAGGACCGACCAAGACTACAATATCAAGTGGGAGATTCATCCCTGCTACCGTGAAGCGCTCGACATCAAGAAACTGAACAGGTCTGCGCGCGCGAGGCGCGGCGTTGGGACGCGCTAGAGCGAGCGTTCCTGAAGAGGGCGTTCCCGAACTTGTCATTGGTTGCATCGGACTCGCAGCACTCGGGCTCCCCGCCGAGAGCACCTCTTGTTCGCTGTGATGGACTGTGGTGTGTCGAGAGGACGTCGTCGACAACCGCATCATCCGCTGACGCAACAACCAACTCGACAACACCCATTCTGCGAAGCTGCGCTTGAATTCGCTCACGCGAAAAGCCTAACAAGCGATTCCACCCGCCATGCTTGACGCGGCGGCCGAATGCCGCCGCGTCTGCGCGCGGGTGAACCGCGTGTTAGGCAAGACACCGCATTACGCCGATTGCGTCGACGACGGCCGACAACACCGTGCCATGTCGTCGTGCGCGTCCCACCCATTCAGCCCGGGTCGAAAACCGCCTCATGCACTTGGCGCTTCTCGTCACGCGGTCCGAGCGAGAACTGCCTTGCTGATCGATCCGATCGGTGCGCGGACGTCCCGACCTATTGTTCCGTCGGAAACCGTTGGCGCGCCTGGCCCCGGCGAGAACCAACCGCTCGCGCCCCCGCACGACCCATCATTGGTACGAGCAATCACTCCCGTGCTTGCCGCGCGCAATACGTCCATCCGGTCCACCCCGTGCGCGCTCACGCTTCATGCAACCGCCGACGCGCTTGCCCACGTCGACCACAGTGTCCGCTCGCGCACAACCCATCACGCGTTCGAGCAATCACTGCCGCGCTTGCCGCGCGGGACCCCTGAACTCCGGTCCGTCCAACCACGTGACTCCGTTCGGGCGACCGCACCAATGACGGAACACCGAATTGCACACAAAGGCAGGGCTTGCCGGCTTCGCCGGCATCGCCCAGATTCTCTGCGTTTCCCGTTGAAAGCGCTCGCTTCGATACTGCGGGGCTGCGGTGAAACTTCCGTCTCGCTGTGATGGATGGTGGTTGGCTGAGAACACGTCGTCGACAGCCGCATCATCCGCTGACGCAAACCAACTCGACAGGACACGGAGTGCCGCGTCCTCGAGCGTGTCTCGCCACCCCTTGAATCCGAACGCCGCCTTTGTTCGACTTGCCCTGCGTCACGGCTTGATTTCGCTTCACGCCGCGAAGGACTGGGCGTATTCCGTCATCGATGCGGAGGAACGACCGTCGATCGACATCATCGACGCTGCGACCTGCCGAAGCAAGTACGACTTTGACGCGCACATTTCACGCCTAACCACGGCGTCCGATTTCGTCATCGCTGGTCAGTGGCTCCTTACGATGATGCGTGACGAACTGAAGTCTCTTCAAGATGACCTTCCACGAGTTGCCGACGCCGCGTATCGGCTCGCCGTCGATACGGAACAAGCACCCGATATCCAGTCCGCCCTCGACCAGATTGTTGACGGCTGTTGGCTCGCAAGGAACGCGGGCTACGGCACGCTTGACGCGTGTCGACATGAACTCGACACGGTTCTTGCCTCGCTCGATACTCCACCTCAAGCGCTTCGGGACATTGTCGACAGAGAAACTTAAACGGTTCTCCTGACAATTGGGTGAGGCACGTCGTGGCTCCGTAGTGAGATGTCATGCAGGAACCGGGGTCTTGTGGACTGATTGGAGAACAAGACCAGAGCAGCAGAGGAATATCATTGCAATGAGATTGGCCGCGTTGT
>JACRFB010000053.1 GCA_016218045.1 Ignavibacteriota bacterium | reverse complement strand
TTGTCCCGCTGTCCCGCTCTCCCGCTGTCCCGCTGTCCCGCTGTCCCGCTGTCCCGTCGCGCTTCGACTCCGCTCAGCGAGACACTGTGTCGTTGTTCCGCTCCCGCTGTCCCGCTGTCCCGCTGTCCCGCTGTCCCGCTGTCCCGTCGCGCTTCGACTCCGCTCAGCGAGACACTGTGTCGTTGTTCCGCTCCCGCTGTCCTGCTGTCCCGCTGTCCCGCTGTCCCACCAGCGCTGGGTGTAAATATTTGCACTACTCTCTCACTGTTCTCAGAGGGATCGCCTTGCTCAAGGACATATTTCTCTTTAGTTTCCTTACTGCGCCCCGCAATAACCCCCCCCTGTCACCAGCGTTTGGAATCGTTATGAAACGTTGCGCCCAGTTCTTCCTGGCTTTGCTCTCCGTCGTAGTCCTTTCCTCCCCGGTAAAAGCTCAGGTTGGCACCTGGTTCGAGTTGCCTGTCCCCTCTATGGCGGGACACATCTACGATATGGATATGCTGAATACCACCTACGGTATCGCGGGTGGCAGAGTGAACGGCATCCTCGCCGGCGTCATCTATACCATCGACGGCGGCTTCAACTGGATCCATGTGCCGGTGTTCGGCTTCACAAACCTGCCCTCGTATGCAGTCTGGCACGCCGTCACCATGCTCGACGAAAACACCATGATTATCGCGGGCGACAGCGCGCTGTGTTACCGAAGCACGGATCAGGGATTTTCGTGGAATCAGGTGACCATCTCAAACAAAGGACTCGCAACGGTTCACGACATTTACTTCAAGGATGCCCGTGAGGGCGTGATGGTGGGTGGTAACAGCTATTGGACGGTTATGCCGCCGGACATCGCCCAGCCCACGTTTATCGCGCACACATGGGACGGCGGTCTGACCTGGACCGACGAATCGCCCGCGATCGGATCTTGGGCGAGTCAGCCGGCCTTGCTCTCGGTGCACTACGCAAACGGCGTGTGGGCGGCCTGCGGCGAGTTCGGCACCGTTGCGATTTACAACAGTGGTGCATGGGTCCGTCAACCGAATCCGTCCATTTACCCGTACGAATTGTACAACGACATCACGGTTGTCGACGCAAACACGATGATGCTCTCGGGCTATCTGCAGAACGTGCCGTTGCAGCCGCGCATGTACCGCACCACCAACGGCGGCAGCCGCTGGGTGAATGCGGGACCTGTCGCCTATCCGGGAGGTGTGCTGAATTTTGCGTCTAACACATTCTTTTCCGGCTCACACGGCTGGATCGGCGCGTCACCGAGCTACATCGCCTCCACCACCAACGGCGGATTGAACTGGAAGACATTCAATACCATTGGTGCCAGCGCCACATCGCCCATGACCACGATGAAGTTCCTCGATTCGCTCAATGGGTATGCCGCGGGAGGCGACTCGTCCGCGAACACCGGGTGGATCATCCGCTACACCGGACAGCCGCTCAAACCGAACATCTCCACGTCGATGACTTCCGCCGTGTTCAAGGATGTGACCTGTGAGAAATACACCGACACGGTGGTCGTGATCCGCAACAACGGCACGGGCGACCTGGTCATCAACAACGGCGACATCACACTTACCCCCGCGGAATTCTCCCTCGTCGGCGCCACGTATCCGATACGTCTGCAGCCGGGACGCGCGGTGCGCCTCACGGTGCGATGGACGCCATCGCGCACATCGGCCGGACCCACATCGGGCACCATGACCGTGTACAGCAATGATCCCGACGACAATCCGTGGAATGTGGCTTTGACCGGCACGCGCCATTACGGCGTGATCGATCTTCCGACCGCCATCGATGTGCAGCCGGGCACGTGTCTCCGCGATAGCGTGACATACAGCGTGCAGGCCGGCATCATCGGCACACGGAATCCGAAACTGATCGGCTTCGACTTTGTCTCCGGTCACAACGAATTCAAACTCATCACCCCTGCCATCGGCACCGTGCTCACCGGATCCACCACGTTCACCTTCCGGTGTTATCCGACGCAGCAGGGGACACGTACCGGTGTGTACCGGCTCATCTCCGGCAATCCCGCCTGTCCCGACACGATGTTCACCACCATCACCGGACTCGGCGAAGTGACACGCCTGCAGGCGCATATCACCGACATCGACTTTGGCATCACCTGTATCAACACCGTGCGCGACACCGTGATCCGTTTGCGCAACGTGGGAAACACCTTCCTCATCGTCGACCGCAGCGAGCTGCGCAGCGGCACCGATGTGTTCCCGATGCCCAACCTCGTGCCGCAGTACATTCCGCAGGACAGCGTGCGCAACGTGACCATGCAGTTCACTCCCACACGCACGGGCATCTTCACCGCGGAGTACCGCGTGATCAGCGGACCCTGCCGCGACACCATCATTCTGCGCGCACGCGGCGAGGCGATCTCGACCGAGATCAGCTTCTTCCCGCCGGGCGCCGTGACAGTCGGACCCACCATCATCGGCAAACAGGTCTCGCGCACAGTCACGATCCGCAACAGCGGCAAGACCAACGCAACCGTCACCAAGGTTGCTCTCGAGAATTTGTTCCCCGATTTGGCACTGATGGCGGTGCCGCCACTTCCCATCACGCTGCTGCCCACCGGGTCCTTCGAAGTGACGCTGCAGTTCAATCCGTTGCAGCTCGGAACACGCGAGACAAAACTCGTGGTCGCGTGGAACAGCGTGTGCCGCGACACCGCGAAGCTCGACGTGTTCGCGCCGTGCCTGCCGAATCCGTACATCGATCCTCCGACGGCCGTCGACATGGGCACACAGGCATGTCCGCAGCCCGTGCGCAAAATCGTGTGGATCAAGAACCGCGGGAACGGTCCGCTGTATTTCAACTCCGCGACCTTCACCGGCAACAATCCGACACATTTCACACTGATATCCCCGCAGGTGGGCGATTCGGCCCGCGCGCGCGATTCGGTGCGGCTGATTATCGACTTCAACCGGCCGACGCCTGGCAGCAGCAGCGCCTCGCTCCAGCTCACGCACAATGATTACGATCGCATGCCGACAACGATTCCGCTGACCGGCCTGCGCACCACCTCCGAGTACACGGTAGTGGGGGATTCGACCACCGATTTCTTCACACGCCTGTTCCTGCCGCAGCGCCGCACGTACCGCATCAACAGCATAGGCGACAAGCCCGTCACGATATCCGAGATTACGGTTGAGCGTTTTGCGTCCGTGTATTCCGTCGAGCCGTCGCGGACGTTGCCCGCGCCCTTGAATCCGGGCGAGTCGATGACCTTCGACGTGATCTTTACGCCGAACGCGCGCGGACCCTTCGCCGGCCAGGTACGCATCAATTCGAAACCATGCAATGTGACACATCTGCTCGGCGTGTTCGGACGCGGCGACACCGACGGTCTGAATGTGGACCGCGGTCTGCTCGAATACAACGTCGATCCCTGCGCCTTCCTGCCGAACTGCGACACGCTCCGGCTCAGCAACCAGGGCCGCGCGGATGTGTCGGTGCTGAGCATGACACTCACGCAGGGACGTCCCGTCTTTTCCATCGATCCTTCCGTGACCGTGCCCTTCACCGTGGCTGCGGGTCAGGAGAAGTCCATCGTGATCTGCGCCGATCCCAGTTTCCGCGGGAGCAACACGGCGCTGCTCGAACTCATCAGCAACGATCCGAGTTATCCTTCTTTGAAAGTGACACTCTCGGCGCGCCGCGATTCCACAAACATCGACATCTCGATGCCCGTTGTGGATTTCGGACGTATGCTGCGTTGCTCGTCGGGCTTTACGCGTGAGGTGGTCATCGCCAACACCGGTGAAGTGCCGGAAATTGTCTCCACCATGCTGAGCGGCTTCAGCGGCGGATACAGCGTGACAGGCGGCGGACCCGACATCACGCTGCAGCCGAATCGCAACTTCAAGGTCACCGTGTCCTTCGACCGTCCGTCCTTCGGCGTGTTCACCGACACGCTGTGGGTGATGACAAAGCGTTGCGATCGCAAGATCGCCGTGCCCATCACCGGCGAGTGGGTGGATCAGCGGTATGCGCTTGCGCCGACGCCCGTCACCTTCCCGTCCGTCAACATCGGTTCCTCGGCCGTGCGTCCGCTGACGCTGCAGAATAACGGCGGCTTCGACGCAACGATCTCGTCGATCACCATCACGCCGTCGGGCACGTTCACCGTGCAGCCGGGCTATCCGAACACCGTCGCTGCGGGCGCCTCCGGAGGCATACAGCTTCGTTTCACGCCGACAGCCGAGGGTCCGCTCGCGGCCACCGCGTGTATCATCCTGTCGGCCCCGTGTCGCGACACCATCTGCGTGTCGCTCGAGGGAACCGGCGTACGCGGACGGCTTGTCCTGTCCTCGGCCACGCTGGACTTCGGTAATCGCGCACAGTGTGAACAGCCGACGTTCACCGACACCTTGTTCAACAAGGGCACCGGTCCTGTGACGCTGATCTCGTCGTCGATCACCGGTCCCGGTTCCTCGGCATACACGAATCTTGCGCCGATCACGTCGCAGGAAGTGCTCGCACCGGGAGGCATGCGCCTCTTCCCGATCCGTCACACCGCGGCGAACGCGGCGGGCGACGGTCCCGTCTCGGCCACTCTCTCGATCGTGACCGACGATCCCGTGCAGCAGTTGGTCGACATCCCGCTGGACGCCGTCCGTCAGACGCTGATTCCCGCGCCCGGCGCATCAGTGTCGTACGGCATTATTGAAATCGCAAAACCAACCCAGCAGGTTGTGACGCTGCGCAACACCGGTTCTGCACGGCTCTGTTACACCTCCGCCCGTGTGCCGGCAACAGTCACATACACGCCGGCCCTGCCGTTCTGTATTGAACCGGGTCAGAGCATGGACGTCACGCTCACCGTCACTCCCACCGTCACCGGCACATGGAGCGGCACCTTCACGTTGCTCACATCCGTGCCCTGCGTGGATTCCACTGAATTGCGTCTCGACGCGCGCGCCCAGCAGGGTGTGATCGACGTGGCCGCAAATGTGGATCTCGGCAGCGCCGCCGCATGTCTCACGCGTACGTTCGACGTGACCATCAGCAGCCGGTACATAGTGGACATCACGCTTGATTCACTGCGGATCACCGGTCCCGACGCGGCCTTCTTCACGATCGTGTCGCCGACCAACTTCCCGCGCACTCTCACAGCGGGCGGTTCACTCATCGTCTCGCTGTCCTTCCTCGGCCAGAACGCCAACCGCAACTACGCGGCGACGCTGTCGGCCTCGTTCACGGCCATCGGGCTGCCCGTTGTGACCACCACGCAGCTCAGTGCGCGTTCGCTCGTGCCGTTTGTCACCGTGACGCCCGTCGCCTTCGGCACGGCCTTTATCGGCCAGCCCGCGGTGCAGGGCAATTCGACCATCACCAACACCTCCTCTCTGCCGGTGCGTATCGACGCGGTGGTGCCGTCCGATCCCGCCTACACGGTGACGAGCACGACGCCGCCGCTCCCCGTGCTGCTGCAGCCCGGCGAGACGGTGACCGTACGCCTCAATTTTGCGCCGACGCGCGAGGGTGTCCACTCCGACTCGCTGCGCGTGCAGTCGACGCAGCCATGTCCGTTCACCGCGACGGCCGTGCTGGGCGGCAACGCCATGCGCCAGCCCATCGTGCAGGCGCGGCTCAGTGTCGGCGACATATCCGGAAAACCGGACGACCATATCCTTATTCCTATTCTGGTGGACAAGGATCTCGCGGGCGCGCAGGTTGCTTCGTGGAACGGTTCGATCAGCTTCAACAAGTCGATGCTGTTTCCGTTGCGTCTGGTGAACATCGGAACACGGTCTTCGAACATGAATGTCGCGATGTCTTACGTGCAGGACAGCGGCAAGGTGGTGATCAGCGCGTCGGGAGGCATCGTTGCCGACGGACTTGCGCCGCTCATCTACGTCGAGTGCCTCGTGCTGCTCGGCGACGCGCTGCAGACGCCGGTGGACATGTCCGCGGACTTCGATTTCAACTCGGGGTACGTGAATGTGCTCGGCCGCACGGGTGGAACCTTCACACTGGAAGGGTACTGCTACATGAACGGACGCCTGATCGAGGATCGTGGCGTCGGGACGTTAAAACAGAACCGGCCGAATCCGTTGTCGCTCTCTTCCGGCGCCGGCACGAGCATCGAGTTCACCGTAACCAGCGACGAGTACGCGGAAATTGCGTTGTTCGACGCGGCCGGCCGCAAGCTGCGCGTGTTGTACAGCGGTCACACGACACAGGGCACGCATGAACTGCGCGTCGATCTCAACGACGTGCAGCCGGGCGTGTACTTCTACACACTCACGAGCGGCAGCGTCACCGCCACGCGCGCGATGGTCATCACGCGCTGACCTGTTGTCTGGTAGCTGGGTAGTTGGTAGATGGTAGATAGGTAGTTTGATCTACTGCGTGTGTGTGAGGAGAAAGGAGACAGGAGACAGGAGACACAGATCGAAACGGTTCATGTCTCCTGTCTCCTGCATCCTGCCTCCTCACACGCGCTTTCGGAGTAAGGAGACACGGAAGGATACAGTTCATGTCTCCTGTCTCCTGCATTCTGCCTCCTCACACGCGCTTTCGGAGTAAGGAGACACGGATCGAAACAGTTCATGTCTCCTGTCTCCT
This sequence comes from Ignavibacteriota bacterium, assembly GCA_016218045.1. Lineage (NCBI taxonomy): Bacteria > Pseudomonadati > Ignavibacteriota > Ignavibacteriota bacterium. The sequence continues at coordinate 72,547 of JACRFB010000053.1, read as the reverse complement.
GCATCCTGTCTCCTCACACGCGCCGTCGGAGTAAGGAGACACGGAAGGATCTCTGATGCGGATCGAGCGGTTGCCCCTTGCGCTCCGGCTCGCGCGCGAGTATTTTCTGGTCTCACACTCCAGACAGCGAGGACAAAATGGAAATACATTTTGAAGCAGCGGAAAACGACATCCTCAAGATACGGCTCGTGGGCCGCTTCGATGTGGATGGAACACAGAAGATCGAGGGTCCGCTTCGGACCACAGCTCCAGGCACTCCGCATGCTCGCGTGTGTGTGGATTTGACCGGGGTCGACTATCTCTCCTCGGTCGGTCTCGGGTGTCTGGTCCATACCGCGCAGGATGTGGACAGGGTCGAGGGCAAAATGGTGCTGCTGAATCCGCAGCCCATCGTCGCAAAATTGCTCAAGGAGAGCGGCGTGTCAATGCACGTGCGTGTGTTCGACACGTGGCCCGCGGCCTCGGCTTTTCTCGAGCGTCTTCCGCGCGCCGGAGGCGACTGAAGCCACGTGTGCCTCGCGTGAGTTTGCAGCACGCACAAACGCTCCTTAATGCGCGGGCCGGTGCATTCCGGCATCGCGACGTCCGCCGTATCATCGGGTTCGCTCTTCGCAGGATACTCGGCGCTATCGGGCATGCATCGTGCCTCATCGCCGTGCTGACGTCCGCTGCTGACGCACAACCGGCGGTCTGGCAGAACAGAGGCATCGGCGGGGGAGGCGCTCTCTACGAACCTTCGTTCAGTCCGCATCACGCCGGGGAAATATACCTGAACTGCGACATGACGCAGACGTTCCACAGTGTGGATTACGGACGGAGCTGGACGACACTCGACTTCCGCGGTCTCACGTCGAATGTCACCTCGCCTGTGGCTTTCACCGCGCATGTCGATACACTCTTTGCGCTGCGCAAGGACGCCAACGGCATGCGCCGCCCGGCACGCAGCGTGGATGGCGGGCGCAGTTGGCAGCAGCTCGCAACCGATCCGGCTAACGGCAGCGCGTTCGGAATCGCCACCGATCCACATTCGACGCGGCGTGTGCTCGTCGGACATGCCTCCGCGATTTTTTTCTCTACCGATGCCGGAAGCAGTTACAAGACCATCCTCTCCGGAGCGGCGCTCTCCGGTGGTGCACGGATTGCGGGGGTGTTTTTTGCAGGCGACAGTTGTTTTCTGGCTACCGCCTCCGGCGTTTTTTTGTGCACTAATGTGCGTGCCGCCTCACCCGTATTCTCCGCGCTCCCGGTCGCGGGCATCCCCGCGTCAGAGCGTCCGTGGGCCTTCGCCGCTTCCCGTGCCGGAGGCATGATTCGAATCTGCTGTATCACCTTCGATTCCGCCTCTGTGAAAACCGGCAATCTCCCGCAACGTACGTATACCGGATTCCGGAATGTGTACACTTGGGATCAGGGACAGCCGCAATGGGTATCCCGCACGGCCCGCCTACCGGCCGGATCACTGCCGGCGTTTGTGGATATGTGTGAAAACGACACGGGCACGGTATGGTTGTGCGGCGAGGGAGCGGACCAGTTCGGGCGCCGTACCTTCGGTGTGTGGAAAAGTTTGAGCGGCGGAGCGTGGTGGACAAGCACACTCCACACGGCCAATAACGGCAATATCCTCACAGGGTGGGGCGGGCAGAATGGAGACAATAGTTGGGGGTGGTGGACCTGCCCCAACGGTTTTGATCTTGATCCAAAAAATCCTGCTGTCGCGGCATTCTGCGACATGGGGTGGATCCATGTCACGACCGACGCCGGCGCAACCTGGGTACAGGCCTACACCGACAGCACGGTACGGCACGCGGCGGGAACAAACACGCCGACACGCCAGTACTACGAGAGCGTCGGACTTGAACCGACCGCTGGCTATTGGCTGACGTGGGTCGATTCGGTTTCGATGATCGCTGGGTTTGCCGACATCGTCGCATTGCGCAGTACCGATGGCGGGAGGCGCTGGTCTTTCGATTACAGCGGACTGGGCATCAAGGGAATCAACGATGCGGCGGTGATTCTCCTGCATCCCGGATCCGGCGTGCTCTATGCCGCAACCGGGGAAGTTGTGGGAGCAAACGGCAGTTATACCGATGCCCGGGCATCGTCTCCCGGACGTGTATGTTATTCCCTCGACAAGGGACGCACCTGGCAACCCCTGCACGATTTTGGACACACGGTGCATTGGATCACCCTTGATCCTGCGAGACCCGACAGGATGTACGCGTGTGTTGTGGATGTGCCGGGCGGTGCGGGAGGGATATATCGAAGCGATGATATATCACGAGGCGCCGCGTCGCAATGGTCGCTGCTGAACGCGCCTCCACGCACCGAGGGCCGGCCGCGTGAGCTGCATGTTCTCCGCGATGGAGGCCTTGTGGCAGTGTACAGCGCGCGTGATGCGGGCAACTGGCAGTGGACCGCGTCGTCGGGAGTGTTTTTCAGCAGCGATGAAGGCCTGACCTGGAACGACAGGACCGCGGCAGGGATGCGCTACCGCGTCAACAGTCTCACGCTCGACCCATCCGACACGACGCAGAATACCTGGCTCGTTTTTGTGGGCGCTTCCTCCGCGTCGGGAACACCCGGAGTGCTCCGTACTGTCGATCGAGGTGTGACGTGGCAGAGAGTGTCCACGCAGGCGGCATGGTCGGGTACTTTTGATCCTGTACATCCCGACAGGATGTATCTCTGTACGGACGGGAACGGCCTCGCGATACTGCGCGACGCTCGGACTGCGGCCCCGACCCTGCTGGTCGATTCACTATTCCCATTCCGCAATCCGATGCGGGTGTTTTTTCATCCGAATGAACCACGCCAGATATGGGTTATGACATTCGGAAACGGGATGTACATGGGGTATACCGATCCTGTGCCCGTTGTGCTGGAGTATTACACGGCTTCCGCAACGGGGACACGCGCGCGCATCGAGTGGCGCACTGCGTCAGAATCGGGCACATGCCTCTTCGAGGTGCAATGTTCCGACGAACGGATGAAGATCTGGAACACTCTCGCGGTGATACACGCGGCGGGATCAGGTGCACACACCTATGTGCACGAAACTTCTTCAGAATCGGATCAGCATAGGTGTTATCGGATCCGCGTGGTGGATTGTGACGGCGCGGAACAATACTCGCCTGGTCTCTGTGTGGATGTATCGCGCACCGGCACCACGGCTCTGCACGCCGCTCTGGCACCGAATCCGGCACACGGCCGCGCGGTACTCACACTCGACCTCCCGGAAGCCGGGCAGGTAGTGATGGAGATTTGGGATGCAGCAGGACGCGCAGTCGGAGGGCGGAAAGACGTGTATCTTCAGCGCGGGACAAGTCTGCTTCCGATCGATTGTACAACATGGATTCCTGGAACGTATCTGATCCACATCGCCACACACAGCGAAACACGCCGGCTTGTTATGTCGGTATTCTGATGGAATATTCGCAGGAGGGGATCCGTGACGCCTGCCTACCGGCGGATGTCTCCGATCAGCCCGGCCATGCACGCAACGGTTGTGTATCAACCGAAGCACACAAAAGAGCGCCATGAAGCACACACCGAAGCACAGACGAGATGTAGCACCACAACACATCGCGGCATACGATACGGCTCTCCCTCGCTGGGTGACGGCGCTTGCTGCAGGCGCCGTTGTGCTTTGGCTTCTGGGATCATTTTTTCCGGCGCTGCGTGTGTGGGGCTTTCACCACGCCGCATTTCTGCCGCTATGGTGGAACGTGAGTCTTGCGGCTGTCCTGCTGCTGGTCCTGCTGCCCGCGGTGCGTATGCAGTGCCTTCGTCTCTGCGACGCTGCCTCGCGGAGCATCAGCGGATGGGGGAGGACGGCCCGAGTCGTGCTCGGTCTCGTGCTCGTCATGGTGGCAGGCCTCGTGTTGTACCTGTTTGCAATGCCCGCGTCGTTGCTGGGTGACAGCTACCTGTACACATCCGAGCTGGCGCGTATTGTCGCGGGCAAACCCATCCGCGATTTCAGCTACCACTCGCTTGTTGGTCCGCTGGTATTTTTTCGACTCGGCGCCGCTCTCATTCACTTCCTGCGCCTGCCTGAATCGTACACCGCCTTTCACATACTCACCGCTGCTTTCGGTGCCGCGTATGTGGGGAGCATTCTCCATTATGCCCGCCGTGCCTCGCGCGATCCCTTCGGCGCGATATTCCTCGGGGCGCTGCTGTTCGGCTGTGCCGCCACGATCTTTTTTTTCGGCTACATCGAATTCTACGCGCCGCTCGCCGTGGCGGTTGTATGTTTTGCCCTTGCCCTCCATCTGGCACTCACACGCGGCAGTACGCTTGTTCCCTCTACACTGTGGTTTCTGGTCGCTGTGGCCTGCCATTTCAGCGCCGTGGCCATGCTGCCGGCGCTGCTTTGGGCGTATGTGCGGCGCTTCTTCGACACACGCGGGAAGACGTTGCCGCTGAAATATTACATGGTGTCACTCGCGGGCGCGGTGTTGCTGAGTGTGATCGTGTATGTGCTGACGACCGTGCTCGCCGTATTTGATTTGAAAGGCGTCTTGGGCCTGATACCACTCACTCCCACAGCGGAGCAGGGATCATATACGCTATTCTCGGCGGCCCATCTGGCGGACCTCCCCAATATCGTGCTGCTCACCGGTGGCATGGCGCCGCTGCTCATACTTGTGCTTGCCGCGGGTGCGGGCGGCCGTGTGCGGTGGGAGAACGCTGCGGTGCAGGTGGCGGGTGTGCATGTCCTGTCCTGGCTGCTCGTGGCGCTGTACTTCAATCCATTGCTCGGCATGGCGCGGGATTGGGACATCTATGCGCCGATGGGCATCGCGCTCGTGCTGTTCGCGCACGCGATGTTCGACTCACTCGACGTCGACCGCGCGCGCAGGGCCGCTTCGCAGCTCGTACTCGCGGTTCTGGCGCTGTGTCTCGGTGCGCTGTGGCTGGCGGTGAATGTGCGCGAATCCTCGTCGGTGGAGCGCTACACCACCATACTTTCGAATGACGCTGGCATCGTGCATCCTGACTTCACGGAGTACGGATTTCAGAACCTCTCGAAGCACTACAGCCGTCGTGAAAAACATGCCGAGAGAATACGCGCTTTGCGCCAGGCAGTGGAAGTGCGCGGATATCCGTGGGATATACACAACTTCGCCCTGGCGGTGAAACTCGTTCCGTCGCGTGCGGAGGCGCTTCCGGATGTGGAAGCAGTGGCGGGATTACTTCTCAACAAATCCGTCGACAGTCTTTCGATGAGTGTGGCGCAGGATGCGGGTCCTCGAGACAGCACCGAGTATGTCGCGGATCAGCTCGTGCGTCTGTATATGGAGGGAAGTGACATACCGTTTACAGCGGAGCGTATCGAAACCCTGGCGGCGCGACTGCCTGTTTCCCCGCAGGCGGAACTTCTGCAACTGCTTCGGCGAAGCGGACCTGCCGTCGATCACCATGCGGTGATACAATTGCTCGGCCGTTTCGAGAACACGCGCCGCGGATCCAAACCGGTTCTGTCGAACTATCTCAAAACCTTCGCCTACGCCAATATTGCCACCGTGTACATCACACGGAAACAGGCCGACAGCGCATGTGTGTGGTATCAGCGCTATTATGCAATCGACAGCACCTTTCTGCCGCTCTTGAACGCGTACGCATTTGCATCGATGCGTATGGGCGAGGGAGCACGCGCCGCGCGCCTTCTCACGCGCGCGCGCGATCTCGATCCGTCCTTCGCCGATACCTACTACAACGCCGCGTTGTGTTTCTATTTTGTCTATCACGACAAAAAATCCGCGCGCCGCGAAATCGATGCCTACCTCGCGCGCAGCACCGATCCCAACGCCCAGGCCAAGGCACAGCAACTCCTCCGCGTCCTCGAGCAGAATCCGTAGAAACGTTTCACGTTTCACGTTGAAAGTAGCAAAGTGGAAAGTAGAAAGTGGAAAGTGGAAGGTGGAAGGCGTCGGCCACACTATTCCACCTTCAACCCATCAAGCCCTTCCACTTTGCTACTTTGCTACATTGCTACTTTTCTACAATCGCCCATCTACCACACTACCATCCTGTCTCCTGTATCCTGCCTCCTCACGCCGTACAGCACAGATCCCGCACACAAGGAATTATTGCACACGATTTCATACATCAGTAGTTTACACCCATTCAATAAGTTTTGAGGTACGGCTGTGAAAAACGTGTTCTGTTTCAGCATCGTTGTTGCTCTCCTGATTGGTTGTACCGCTGGTGCATCGGCTCAGTGGGTGTCCACACGCGGACCCGAGGGCGGCAATCTTTCGGCGCTGCTCGCAGTCGGATCCGATCTCTATGCGGGCGGCCGCGCGGGCGTCTTCCGGTCCACCGACAACGGCAACTCGTGGAGCGCTGCAAATGGCATGATGTGGCCGTGGACGTATGTCTTCACCATCTGCGAGGAAAACGGAACACTGCTCGCCGGAACATTGATTGAAGGCATATATCGGTCTACAGACAAGGGTGCAAGCTGGGAGGAGACGAGCACGGGTTTACCCGCGTTTGCCGATGTGCGCGCAATTATCCGCGCGGGATCGCGCTTTCTCTGCGGCTCGGGTGGTTCGGTGTATGCGTCCACCAACGATGGCGTCACCTGGGTGCAGTCGGGGTCGGGGCTGCCGGATGAAACAGGTGTTTCCGATTTCGCCATGGGTGATGGTGTTCTGTACATGGTTTCGTACAACAAGGGTGTCTTTGTCTCCACCGATCTTGGAAGCACATGGCAGGCCGTCACCGCCGGATTGCCCTCCACACCCGATGCGGTCGTCATCACCGCCGCCGGATCCGTGGCCTATGTTGCCGGGTACACCTCGGGAGTGTATGTGACCACCGACAAGGGGGTGACGTGGACTGAAATGAACACGGGACTTTCCGATACGGATGTGGAAGCGATACACCTGGACGCGGGTGTCGTGTACGCGGGGCTGTATAATGGCGCCGTATTCACGGCCACCGGTCCGGGAGCCGCGTGGACGCCGGCCGGTGCCGGACTTGTCCCCGGAAATTCCGTGTACGATATCACGACCGCGGGCGGCGCGCTGCATCTCGCCACTGTCGGCGGCTACTTCCGGCGCGACACACCCGCTGCATCGTTTGCATCACGCAACGGCGGCATGCTGAATGCAAACGTCAACAGTATTGTATCAACATCGAATGTTATTCTGGCATCCAACTACGGACTCGGCGTGTTCCGCTCCATCGACGGACAGACCTGGGCACCCGCAAATTCCGGCTTGGGGGGCAGGAGCATCAGCGGACTTGTAGTGACGGGGAACCGCGTCTTTGCGGCCGCGCGGGGCGAAGGCATCTTCCTGTCCACCGACGACGGCATCACCTGGGTTGCGCGCAATTCCGGATTAACGGATCCATATGTCCTGTCCTTCACCGAAAACAACGGCGTACTGTACGCCGGGCTGTACGACGGACTCAACATGAGCAGCGACAACGGCGCTACCTGGCGCGACCTCACGGGCAGCACACTCGCCGGATCCTCCATCACGGCCGTGCTCGCCGAAGGTGCGACAATTTTTGCGGCCGCTGAATACGAAGGCGTGTACGTCTCGACCAACAGGGGCTCGTCGTGGGTGCTGCGCAACACCGGACTGCCTTCCGACTTGAGCTTCAGCGCGATAGCGCGCCACAATGGTGTGCTCTACGTGGCTCTCGATTATGACGGATTGTATTCGTCCACCGACAACGGCGTCACCTGGTACGATGCAGGCATGACTCTGCCCGCCTTCACCGCGGTCTACTCACTTCTCTCGCGAGGGAGCGATCTATTTGTGGGCACCGATCAGGGCGTTCTCGCGACGGCGGACCACGGCGCCAACTGGGGCGATGTGGCCGATGGACTCCCGTTGTTCGGATCCGTGCGTTCGCTGCATATCGCAAACACGCCGTCCGGCGCCTATATGTTCGCGGGAATGGAAGGGCAGTCCGTCTGGCGCAGGCCGCTCTCGCAGATAGTACACGCCCAAGAGCATTATACACACGTCGCGGACGCGATAACGCTCGAAGCGAATTATCCGAATCCCTTTACCTCGACAACATCCCTGCGCTGTATCCTGCCGCGTGCGGAGAAGGTACGGGTGTTTGTGACCGATATGCTCGGCCGCACCGTGGCGCTCGTTCACGACGGGATGTTGGACGCGGGCGCCTCCACGCTGCACCTCGATGCCGCCACGCTGCCTGCCGGTGTGTATCGTGTCACGGCGGAAGCCGGTTCTTCACGCGTGCAGAGGAGCATCATCAAGCGCTGATCGCGCAACCACGCACGCGTCGCACGCGCGTGCCCGCAGCGGATCCTGTCTTCGGAGCCGATCCATGTTCTCGAAATTGTTCGGAAAAAAATCATCCGCGAAACGACATGCCGACAAGGTGTGGACCTCGCGCGAACAGAAGTACAAGGGGCTGATTCGTATCATCGGCTCAGAACGGTCGGGTCGGCAAATCGTGCTTCTGACACACTTCAGGAAATCGTATAACGAGATGTCGGGACTCCTGCAGGATGCGGGGATACAGGCGCGTATGTTTCAATCGTCGATCGACCGCCTGACGGGACGCAGTGTATTCCGCCAGCCCGTGGATGGCGCGGTGGCGCTCTTTCATATCAACGCGCTGCCCGAAGCTGAGGAACCCGGTGCGGACACACCGCACAGCCATGTTCCGATTCGTATCATCGTCATCGAACGGTATCCCGTGCCCGCGCCGGATCAGCGCATGGAACGGTTCGCCGATTCGTTGCACGGGCATGTGGACTTGGAATTCCACGGCGCGCTCGACGAACCGCTGTTCCGGATATTCGGCGGTGACCGCCTTATGGGTGTGCTGAGTCAGCTCGGCCTGAAAGAGGATGAGTGTATCGAACACGCGGTCATCAACTCGTCCATTCGACGCGCCCAGGAAAAACTTGCGGAACTGGTGCTTGTTGAGAGCACGGCCGACAGCATGGAGGAATGGCTCGAGAGAAACGCGCCCTCGATGAGGAGCAGGGAATAACACCACCGGGCCCCTGGTTGCTTCCGGCATCGTGTCGATTTGTAGTCTCCAGCCGGGATTGGGTCCGCTCCCGGAACACGCACCCCTATACATCCGTGAATAGTCCGTGCCATTGAAATCCCGTCCGGCATGGGTGAACTGCATGAACCGCTGCGCGGGAGTGGCGGCACCGCCGTTTCGACACTACCGCGCAGGGTCAGGTCGCCTGTATAGGTTCGGCCGCCAGTGAAAGCGTGTCGCCCGAAGTCAACCGGGTCAGATACTGCGTGGACGTGGACGCGTCAGCCCGTATCAGCCGCGGAAAAACGGAGACGGACGGAAGCATGAGGAAAGCACGGGCGAGACAGAGTGTGACACGTTTCATAGGTGGTCCCACGTATGGTATATGAGATCGGAATATCCGACATTGAAAAACAGACAAAGTATTCGTAATATGTCCATTGAGGCGGTTGTCCCCAATGAAAATTCTATTTGTCCAGACGAACACGAACTCCTCGTTGATTCCACTCCCAGTGGGACCGGCGATTGTCGCCGCGCGGCTCCGCGAGGACGGTCACGACGTGTCTTTTGTCGATTTGATGGGCGAGCGGCATCCGGTGCGCGCCGCGGTGGACGCCGCCCGCGCCTTCAGCCCCGCGCTGGTGTGTTACTCCGTGCGCAACCGCGACAATCAGACGATGCAGCGCTATGTCGATCCGCTTCCGGGCATCCGTGATATTGTGAGTGCCGTGCACGACGTCACGCATGTGCCGTCGCTGCTGGGCGGCACGGCGTTCACCACGTATCCGACCCGCCTGCTCGAATATCTTCTGGCGGATTACGGGGTCGCGGGCGACGACACGGCGATGGTGCTCCGTTTTGTGCGTTCCCTGGAAAATGGATCCGTCGATCTTTCGACACCGGGACTTGTATATCGCAATCCGTGGGGCCGCATCGTCGAGAATCCCTTCACACTTGTCGGGTATCCTCGCCTGCTTCCATCGTATCACGACTTCATCGACAAAAAACGATACAGACACGCGTACTGGGATGCCGCCGTGATTACACGCACGGGATGTCCGGAGCACTGCGCGTACTGCGATACCTTCACGACGTTCGGACGCGATTTTATTCTGCGCGATCCCGACGATGTGGTGGACGAACTGCTCACGCTCAAACGTTCGGGCCGCGCGCATTCGGCCTGGTTTGTGGATGCCGGATTTAACCGGCCTCTCGAGCATGCAAAGAATATTCTGGAGTCGATCATCCGGCGCGGAGCGCAGCTTCGTTACTATGCGCTTTTTGATCCCGGGCCGGCCGACGACGAGTTCTTTGCGCTGTTCCGGCGCGCGGGCGGTACTGGATTCACCGTCTTTGCCGAGAGCCTATCCGATCCCGTGCTTGCCGCACTCGGGAAATCGTTCACCGTGGCCGAAGTCCTGCGCGACACCGCCGCAATGAAGCGACATGCATTGTCGTGTATGTTTATGCCCACGCTTGGAAGCCCCGGCGAGACGCCCGACACGGTGCGCGAAACCTTCGAGCGCACGCCCGCGCTCGGCGCGGTGTTCTCGTATTTCAGCATCGGCTGGCGTATACAGCCCGGCACACCACTGCGCGAACGCGCGGTGCGGGAGGGATTGCTCAAGGCCGACGACGATTGCTGGCTGCCCACGTTCTACGTGTCGCCCGAGACGCCGCGTCCCTGGCTCGAAAAGCGTATCCGCGGTTTCAAACTCCGGCATCCGTTGCTGAATCTTCGGATCATGGGTGCGTTCTCTCGGGAGATGTTCCGGAAACCCTGGATGTGGGGCGCCGACGTGTCGAAGGGGTGAAGGCGGCGGCGCCGCATATTAATATTCGCCGTATGGCGTGCGGCAGTCCTTCTTTTCGCGGAAGTGTGTTATGACGGGGGAAGAATAATAGTCGAATACGCTGAATGACACGCCGATGTATACGCCGCTCACCTCCTGTGTCCAATCCGCGAAGATGTTGCTCGTGAGCTGGCCCGTCGAGCCGTACATGCCGCCGAGCTGCAGCCCGATATTACATCCCTCGATGTCGCCGAAATTGAGACGTGCGCCGAGATGCAACACCTGCGACGGATAGTAATTCACCTCGAGGAAGGGTTCGAAGAGCAGAGCGCGCGATAGCCACACCTCGTAGGCGCCACGCAGCGGCAGTATGCCCGCCGCGCCTTCGAAGTTGCCGAGCCACAACAGGTTGATCAGGGAGGTACCGACGGTGAGGTGGGGAAGCACCTTGTCGGCGGGGAAGGACACGATACCGAATTGTCCGATGAAACCGTCGAAGTCGCGGAACAGTGTGATCTCGTCGTTGCCCTCGCCCAGCACGATGCCCGCGGGCGTGCTGCCCGACGAACGCAGCAAGGTGATCTGCAGCAGACCTGTCCGGCGTGTCGGATCCTCGTGATACCGCCATTCGGTGTCCATTTCTTTCTCGTTATGGAAGAAGTCGAACATCGAAAGACCGAGACCCACATACGGTATCACACGCACTTCGTCGATTTCACTGGCATCCGGATTTGCGCGGCCGCCGATGGCGAGTCCCGCGTGTGCAAACATGTTCGCTCCGCCGATGGAGCCCGCATGGAGTGAAACGCCCGTGTTGAAGTAGCGGAATGGACTCAGCAGGCTGACTCCCGCGTAGGGCTGCAGCGATAACTGCGGTCTGCTGTCGGTGAGAGCGATACGTTTTTTCAGATAGACGGGGAAAAATCCGAGCAGTTGCTGCCCATCCTTTGTACCGTTGAGAATCGCTTCGAAAAGCGCGCTGCCGATGGTCCAGTCCTTTCCGATCGCCGGGAAACGATGTTCCCACATGCCGATGCGCGCCATGTAGCCGTTGAAGATGGCGTTGTCGCGTGTGGACCGCGGTCCGAGAGTATTATATACTCCGAGCAAGCCGTTCCCGACCCGGTTGTCGCCCGCGGCACGGCCCCCCGCCACCAGGCCGGAGATTTCGGCCAGACCAAAACGCGCGAAGCGTGGATAGTTGAAGACGCAGATGCTGTCGTATTCGAGCACGGTTTTTTCCACCACGGTCTGTTTTCTGCTCGGGCGCAGCACGCCGTATTCGCGGCCGGCGGTGCCGCGTTCGCTCTTCTCCTGCACGTACTGCTTCCGTGTGGTACTTGTGCGTGTGCGTGTCATAAGCGAGCCCTCGTAGCTCGGACTGCAGCCCGCATGTATTAACATCACAGCAAGCGTGGCGGCAAGCGCGGATCTTTTCAGGGCGGTATTCATCGCGTGCCTCCTTTTTTCTCCTGCACGACTTTTATTAGCTCCACCCGGCGGCAGCGTGTGTTATATACTTCGTCACTTTCTCCAGGCCTGCGCGCGGGGAGCTGATCCTCGCCGACCGCGGTCACGGTGATCAGCGAGGGTGTGATGCCGTGTTCACGCACCAGGGCGTCGCGCACAAATTCCGCGCGCTGCCGGGCGAGCGTGCGGTTGTATTCGCTCGATCCGACCGAGTCGGTGTGGCCCGCGAGCACGATCGATTGTATACGCGCGCCGTAGCTCCGGATATTCAGGGCCAGGAATTCGAGCGACTGCTTCCATGTGGTGCCTGTGCTGTTCCCCTCGGCATCGAGCACGTTGTCGAGAGGATGCGCGGCATCATTGAAGGGGAAATTGATGCGCAGGTCGAGCGTTTCGCCGAGCCGGAAATCGTGCTCGTATTCGCGCACACCGGGCTCGCGTGGCGTGTCGAGCGGGAAGGTGTCGTAGAAGTATTTTTCCGCCTGCGCTCCCACGTCATACCCGCGTCCTTTCGGCAGGACCACATAGTATTCCCCGCGCTCGTTGGTGTGGACTGTCGCGACCAGATCGCCCGTGCCGCGGTCTTTCCAGAACAAGGCCGCGCCGGGAACGGGATCTCCGCTGCGCGCGCTGCGTACGCGGCCGCGCAAAGTGACCAGCGACGGCGGCTGCGGATTCGGTGATATCGCGTACAGGTCGTACCCGCCCGCACCCCCGGGCCGGTTCGAGGTGAAAGTCAACAACGAATCGGCGCGCGCATTCGGTGGTGTCGCGGGGAACATGTCATCCCACAGGGTATTGAGCGGGCGGCCGGCGTTGACCGGGGCGGACCACTGTCCCGCGTCGTCCATCTCCGCAAGAAAGATGTCGAGTCCGCCCACGGCATTGTACCCGTCGGATGCAAAGTACAGGGTGCGGTTGTCGGCGCAGAGATATGGTGTCATCTCGTTGCAGGTGGAATTGATGCGCGGTCCGAGATTGCGCGGCGTGCGCCAAGTGCCGTCGGCAGAACGTTCCGACATCCAGAGATCGGCATTGCCCAGACCACCGGGACGGTCGGAGGTAAAACACAGGCGCATGCCATCGGCGGAAAGCGAGGGATGCGAATCGAACCACGTGGAATTGATGCCGTCCACCAGCCGGACATCTGCGAGCGAGATACCGCCGTCGTTTCGCACGATGCGCGCCTGATATATGTCACAATCGCCCAGAGTGTCGGGACGATTTTTTGCCGCGAAGTACATCCACTGTCCGTCGGGCGACAGGGCCGGCGCGCCTTCGTGGACTATGCGCGCGTTGAGTGTGACCGCGGCAGGAGCATGTGTCCCGGATGTGTTGCGCGACGCCGTCCAGAGGTTCTGACTCGATTCCTCGGCGCTGTACGAATATCCTCCGGGCCGTGTGCTCGTGAAGACAAGCAGCTCCGTTCCGCGATTGCCGGGGTCCGACGCGATGCTCAGGCCAAAATCGTCATGGCCGCTCTGGAGCACGTCCGCGAGAGGCCGGATCTTGTAGCAGGGCCCATCCGCGCCCGTACAAGCGGTGTCGATCAGAGCCGGCACCGCTCCGCCGGACGGTGTGCAGTCGACCGCATCCTCCGTTATGACACTGCGGTTGGATGTGATTTTGATCCCGCTCGAACACGACGCGAGAAGAATGAGTGTGGCAATGGCGAAGGGACGGCGCATGACATACCTCGAAGACCATTTTTACAGAAACCCGGCAAAGCCATGACATGTCCGTGACTTCTGGCATGCAGCCATGTCGCACATTGCGCACAGTTCACATGTCCACCCGGGCTGTCAAAATACGGAGTACACCATGACACGTTCAATTCTTGTCTTACTTTTCCCTCTGCTATGGCTCGGCTGTGCTTCCACCACGCACGTGGTCAATCCATACCAGTATTCGGAAATTTCTGAATTAGGATCGGAACGCCATGCGGTTGTTATAGTTTCAGCGAACGGATGCCTCGAAGAATTTGACGCGGATTCGGTCACGGTCGAGCACGACTCAACATTCTGGTTCGATTCCAAGTCGGCGCAGTGGCGTTCAGTGTCCAGCACTGCGGTACACAGGATACGTTTCATCGACCATTGGCTCGGTGCCCTGGAAGGTTTTACATATAGCGGTGGACCGGGCTACCTGCTGTTGGCTGCCGCTGCGGCCGCATCCAACGTCAGTGGTTTGGAGAAAGTAGTACTCGGAGCCGGTGCGATACTGAGTACCGCGGTCAGTCTCTTCATCGCGGCACCCGTCGGTGCACTCATCGGGCACAAGACCGACTATGTTTTTCCATCTCCTCTGCCGTCGCATGAAAGCGCGGAGCCATACCGCGCGCAGGGCCAGGATGCGATCGTGCACGCGCTGGCTCACAATGGCGCGTTGCTTCGTCGCGCACCCCGGGAATGGAAAGACGATGAAAAAATGGTTGCCGCCGCGGTGGAACAAAACGGACGCGCTCTGCACCATGCATCTCCGCGTATTCGAGGTGATCGGAATACTGCGCTGACGGCGGTGAATCAGAACGGAATGGCACTGGAGTACGTATCGGAAGAATTGCGGAATGATGCGCTCTGCGTGCTTGTCGCTGTGCAGAGCAACGGACTGGCTTTACAATTTGCGTCTGCTCCCCTCCGTGACAGACGGAATATCGTCACGACAGCAGTGACGAGGGACGGGCGCGCCCTGGCTTTCGCATCCGATACACTGCGCAACGATTCCGTCATTGTCATGCACGCGGTGCGCAGCAATGGAATGGCCCTGGAGTTCGCTTCTGAGACACTGCGCGGACACAGGAACATCGTCCTGGCCGCGATCGCTCAAAATCCCTGTGCACGAAATGTGTCAGTGATACGCTGACTGAAATAGAGGAAATACTTGTGATTCCGCAGGATCGCAATAACGAATGATCAACGAGACTGAACACATGTTTTCCCACAGAATACATTATCGAGGTGGCATAATGAACAGAATATCGAGTACATATCGCCTGTCAGCAAGCTGGTTATGTATCTTCGCTGCAGCCATAACACTCAATGTCGTCGCGCAAAATCAACCGCAAGGTGGAAGAAGAAAAGCGAAGCCCGTTGATACGACCGCGTCTGCAGTACCCGTATCGCGCGAATATGCAGTGAGTCAAGACGTGACGCCTCTCTCATACCCGTCGCAGTCGTGGGGATGGAGTATCGTAGGAACGGGCGGAACATCGGCGTCGGCCGTGGGTATTGCAGTCCGCTCCCTCTATCTGCAGTTGGATATCCTGATTCCGTATTCAAATCCATTTGATGACTCGAGCCCCAGTCCTGATCCGCAGTACAATCCTATCAAGGTGAGCGGTTTCGGATTTGGCATCGGGCTCGTGGTGCCGGTCGGCCGATGGAGTGTTACTGGAGGAGTGGATCACGTTTCGTATCGCGCCGAATATCCTCAGACTGTGTGGCATAAAGTCTTCTTCGATATGCCGAACATCCGTACCGAAAGACGCACAGGATGGTTCCTCGGCACGCGGTATCATTTCTCTTCGGACCCTGGCCAAGGTGCCGTGAAGGGCTTGTTCCTCGGAGCGGGATACGGCACGGAACGCGGACTGTACGGTTCTTTGGGCTTTCTGTTTTAATGCACCTACGCGCACCGTCATCAACATCCCGGCATATCAGACAGGAATATTCCAAAGGAGCGATGATGCAACGCACCACAGTCGTACTTCTCATCGCGGCGGTCTCCGTGCTCGCCGGCCCCGGTTGCGCCACATTGCTGCACGGCAGGTATCAGGATGTCGACATTGTGACGATACCTGATTCAGCAGAGGTTCTGATCAATGGTATCAGAGCGGGGTACTCACCGGTGAAGGTTCCGCTCAGACGAGACGGAGATTTTACGGTAGAGTTTCGCAGAACCGGGTGGAGGGACACCTCCATCGTGTTGGAGGGTTCCGTGTCGACTCTGCTACTCGTCAATGTGCTCTACGGGTATATCGGCGCGCCCATCGGCGTCGGAATCGACTTCCTCACCGGTGCAGCATATGAGCTGCCCAGTGAAAGCACACGCGTGGCGCTTCAACGTGAGGCCATGGCGGAACCCTGCGCGCTGGGCGGCAGTCAACAAATGGAATCGGGATCGCAGTGACGGAGAACGGAATGAACACGGAGATACGCAGCCGGTGGATCAGACCACAGGCCAGAGCCAGCCGAACGTACCCGCGGTGACAAGCGCGTACACGAGTCCGTCGAACACGTTTTTTATCGTGGTGCTCCACGGACGCGCATACCAGATCGATTCCTGCAGCGCGCCGAGGCCGTAGGCGAGAAATGCGGTGACTCCCGTAAACCGAAACACCGCGAGATAGTGCGCGCCGGGTGTGAGCGCGCGTCCCGCGACATAGGCAGCGAAGAAACTCACCAGCACGCCGAACACAAACCACAGCGCCATCGGACCACCCATCGCGTACGGACCGTTCTTCATCACCGTCATCAGCATCACGGGACCCTTCTTCATCTTCTCGATATGTTCCGGCGATCCCATGTGCTTGATACTTTCCGGATAGGGGACGGAGTAATCGCCCGGCGGAATATTCAACGGACGCAGTGCATCCATCACGGCATCCTCATTCGGCAGCTTGCCGCGATCACTTTTATGATAGGGGAGCAGCATGTGAATGATGGAGCTGACGATAAAAACAAATGCCGCGGACAACAGTATCGGGAGCAGCAAGGAGGTGATGGAGACCATGGGGACCTCTGGCTGAATATGGACGGAAGTGTGAGCAGGGAACATAGAGCAATGCTGCAGGAATATCAAGACCTCATTCTACGTGGAGGTCTTGACGGATACATATCTCCACACATCATCAGCGTCGTTGTATGCGTCTGTATCGCTGTATTCTGTCAGCCGAATCGTGTCTTGCATTGTCACGCTCTTTTCTCGAGGCAGGCGAGAAGGCGGGGAATTTGCCGTATCTTTCGTGTCGCGGTACATGGTGTGCAGGACAATCCACCGACCCTCCTGTCGCCTGTCTCCTGTCTCCTGTATCCTGTCTCCTGGATCCTCACACAGCACACAGCGGATCCCGCTCCTTCAGCCACCGGCCATAGCTCCCATCCACCATGTACCAATACCAGAAATCTCACACGTACTTCGCCCAGGTTCCGGGGATGATGGAGGAACTTTGTGCCGAGGAACTCTCGGAACTCGGCGCAACCGGCATCATCACACGGTATCGCGGCGTGACCTTCACGGCCGTCGCGCGAACCCTGTATCGGATCAACTACACCTCACGGCTTCTTTCACGTGTGCTGGCCCCGCTGCGTTCCTTCCCCTGCAAGGGGCCGGACAACCTGCTCTCCGGTGCGCGGAAAATCCGTTGGGAACATTTCCTCACTATTGACAAAACCTTTGCGATAACGGCCACCGTCGCCGCCAGCACCATCACGAATTCCCTCTACGCCGCCCAGTGTTTGAAGGACGGCATCGCCGATCATTTCCGCGAGATCAGCGGGGGCAAGCGGCCGAATGTCGACACGGTGAATCCCGACGTGCGATTCAACCTGCACATCGATCACGATCATGCCGTGATCAGTCTCGACACCTCGGGTGAATCGCTGCACAAGCGCGGCTACCGTCTTCTTGCGGGCGAGGCCCCGATGCAGGAGACGCTCGCGGCCGCGATCATCCGGCTTTCGGGGTGGGATGGCGGAGTGCCGTTCTGGGACTGCATGTGCGGTTCGGGCACGCTTGTGTGCGAGGCGCTGATGCACTACTGCCGAATCCCCGCGCAGTACCTACGGAAAAAGTTCGGTGTCTTCGCGCTGCCCGATTTTGACGCGGCGTTGTGGAAGGAAGTCACCGATGAGTACAACGCGCTGATGCGGCCCGCGCCCGAAGGTCTGATCCGCGGCAGCGACATAGCCCGCGAGGCGATCAGTGTCGCGCGAAAAAATCTCTCGCGGCTGCCATATTCCGATTCGGTATCGTTGACACGTATGGCGTTCGAAGCGGCACCGGCCTTCGAGAACGGTCTCATGGTCGCGAATCCCCCGTACGGCATCCGGCTCGGCAGTCCGGACGAAGCCAAGGCCCTGTACACCGCGCTGGGCGATTTTATCAAGCAGCGTTGCACTGGCAGCACCTGTTACATCTACACAGGTGATCCAGCGCTGCGCAAGGCCGTGGGCCTGCGCACCTCGCGCCGCGTGCCGCTGGTCAACGGCAAGCTCGAGGGTGTGCTGCTGCGTTTCGACAGTTATGAGGGCAGTAAAAAACGGTATTACGCGGCGTACAAGGAGCAGGAGTCCGGCGGGGGAGCCGCCGTCGGCGACACTCCCGGCGACGAGTCCTCGTGATCCGCTGAGTGTCGTGATCGGCACAGGGGAGTGGTGTTGCCGGTAATTAGGACTAACATACTCGTTAATGTATTTGATTGCAGCGCGGCGGCGTGTAGATTTGTTGTCGTGCCACGACGCGGCACGTTCAGCCCTCTCCCCACATATCCCCCCCACCGTCATGATCCTTTCCACGCGTCCCTCCGCTCTGTTCCTTTCCGCCTGTCTTGTATTGACCGTTCTACCCGCGTTCCTGCACGCACAGACGCTCTGGGAAACACGCGGACTCGCGGGTGAAAGTATCACCACACTCGCCCTGCGCGACGGTCTGCTGTTGGCGGGCACACGCCGCGCGGGACTGCAACGCAGCGTGGATCACGGTGCCTCGTGGCAGCAGGCCCTCGGCGCGGGACGCGAGGTCTCCTGTGTGATTATCGCGCCGAGCGGTGCGGCCTTCGCGGGATTCACACACGACACCACGCTTTTCCGTTCACGCGACGCCGCCGTGAGCTGGGATGTGGCGCGGTTGTTCACGCGGCCTGTCGCCTCGCTCGCACTCAGTGATGAAGGGTACCTGTACGTCGGCGCGCAGGCGGTGGAGTTCAGCACGAATGACGGGGATACCTGGAGCGGACTCCCGTACTTCAAATACACGCCGCTCATCCGCAGCATGGTTCTGAACTGGGCGCAGGAGGTGTTCGCTATTCCCACCGCGCAGCGCAACCTCGTGGTGCGATCCACGCCGCACAGCAATCACTGGGACTTTGCGAACATG
This sequence comes from Ignavibacteriota bacterium, assembly GCA_016218045.1. Classification (NCBI taxonomy): domain Bacteria; kingdom Pseudomonadati; phylum Ignavibacteriota; species Ignavibacteriota bacterium. Next base: position 53,192 of record JACRFB010000053.1, on the reverse strand, counting down.
GAGAAGGGCTGCAACGTGCTTGCCATTACCGCCTCGGGGACGCTGTTTCTCGGCAGCGATTCGGGCGTGTACAAACTGGTGGACCACATCGAAAACTGGGTGCGGATCAGCGACGGTCTTTCCGCTCACGCAGTACAGGCGCTTGTGCTGGCGTCGAATGGCGACATGTTCTGCGGAACCGCGGGCGGCGGTGTGTTCCGTTCTCATGTGAACGGCGGCGTGTGGGCGCCGATGAACGACGGACTCGCGAATCTTCACGTCAATACACTCGCGCTCGACGCCTCCGGCCGCCTGTTCGCGGGCACCGAAAGCGGCGTGTTCCGCAGCGCCTCACCCGTGACCTCGACGCAGACTCCCGCGCTGCGACTCTCGTCACCGACACTCGAGCAGAATGCGCCGAACCCCTTCTCCGCTTCCACCGTCATACGGTACTCGCTTCCGCAGCGTGCTTCCGTTACGCTCGCGGTGTACGACGCCCTCGGCCGCCGTGTCGCGGTTCTCGTTGAGGGGGTGCTCGAGGCGGGCCAGTACCACAGCGCGTGGGATGCTGTACAACTGCCATCGGGGATGTACCATATCCGTCTCACCGCCGGAAACACGTCGGTTGTGCGCACCTGTCTGCTCGTCGGGAGGCGGTGATAAACGCATTTCGTCGCGCATGATCAATCAGCGCGAGAGCTGTTCTCCTGAGGGTGCGGCTGCGGTTGGACGCTATCTGCGGTGTGAGTAGTTTATGTTCATACCGCAAGGAGAGAGATCCGATGACGTTGCGTGCGAATGCGTTTGCCGATAGGGATCCACGACATGTGATGATGAATCTCAGAATCCTGCATCAGGGTACACACTTCATGTTGCTCTGCGTGCTGTGCGCAATATTTCTCGCGGCGTGTAAAGAGGAACCTCCTATTGCCGTCCTTTCACAGGTGGAACCGAACGGTACCGACGTACCAGGAATCTATACCGTGTCCCCGTCTGAAGCCTGTCCAGGCGACACCGTCATCGTTGTCGGGGTGCGATTCCCCGGTCCTCCGTATGACGCCTCGAAACGAATTCTCTACGGGAAAGATGCTGCATACGTGCTGTGGTGCCGAGGTGACAGTGCGGCCTTTATTTGCAGACCGTCGGTGAGTGACACCACCGTCGAAGTGCGTTGGAGTACGGGGCAACTACCTCCGGGCCAGGCGCCGAAGCTTCACCTCATCATTCCTCAGCGTATCAATTGGATTAGCGCTTCCGAGGCATTTGTTGGTGATACACTGTATGCTGCCGGAACCCGTTTCCCTCCGCCTCCCTACAACACCGCGAGCTGGCTGCAGTGCGGCGGGCAGAGGCAGACCATTTTGTGGGTGCGAAATGATACCGTGGCCTTCCGATGCAATAATTCATTAAAACAAGATATTTCCGGGCCGTTGGAGTGGCACACATATCCCGGCATTCATTCCAGCGGACCAACCTTGAGTATCGTGGTACTCAATCTTTTGGATTGGAACATCCGCTTGTTCGGGCCCATCATACGTGCCAAAGGGACCTTCACCTTCGATTCAGCAGCCGGAGGCATTCGCCGGGAGATTCCCATCGATTCGATCTTCACGCTGCCACCGATCGAAGGTTTCCACGAGGCGATGCAGATGGAGACAGCGTACCGGTGGCACAAGGTGTCCTATGGTTCCGGCGGAAAAAACCTGATACTACGTCACAGCGCAACGGCGGAATTCGCCACTCCGCGGCTCATCCGGACGCTCACACTTGTCAAAGGGCGGACAGAGCGCAACAGTAGCGGAACGTGGGACGAGCATTGGATTACGTACGTTTTTCGTGATGTTCCGGTGCAGTTTGGCAAGGGATCAATGACAGCGAATGAATCATTTCCTACAAGTTCCGGCCACCTTCTCTCGCAGTGGTTTCAGAATTATTCTCGGAGTTGGGACGTGGGGTCGAGAAATACACGATCTTCATGGATTTTGGAAATGTCTGATGTAATCGGATTCGAGCCCGGTGCGAAGTTCACCCTCGAATGGGTTCGTTGACGAGACGATGCACGTTCTCCATACCCACATCGTGGAACCTAACGGAAAGGGATCCGGTGAATTAAATATTCAGACTAATCGCTTGACATTTGTCTGAAATATTATGAGGTTCAGACTGTAACACCATTCCATTCTTAGTACCCGGCATCACTAGGCGTACCTGCGCAGCGGAGGCAACTCCCGTCCGCACATGATCTGCCCGGCACGATGAACGATTCACGTGCCGCTCCCACATGATCATCATGGATCCAACGCGAGGTGTGTCATGGTATACAGATTCCGTTTCCTGCTCCAGCTCCCGCTTTTCTTCATCCTTGCCGCGGCCGCGCAGGCGCAAACGCCTCTCTGGACGGCGCGCCACGATGCACAGGGCGCATCCATCGACGAAGGACGATTCCTGCTGCGCGGACCGAATGGTGCATCGATCATCGTTGGCTCGTCCATCGCAAACGGCGCGGGGTGGCAAACAACCACGGGATGGGACGTAGTATTGGCCGCGGTCGACTCGTCAGGAACGCCTCTCTGGAACGCGCGTTATGACGGCCCGGATCACAACGACGAACGCGCGCTCTGTGCCGTCGCGGGCGGCGGGAATATTTACGTCGGCGCGCGCGGCTGGTCGTCGGCGCAAGGCTGGCGCGGCATCCTGCTTGCATACAACAGCGCCGGCACGCAGGTGTGGATGAGGAATGTGGGCGGTCTCGGGGGACGCACAACCGCCATTCGCGCTATCGCGCTCGATGCCGCGGGCAACATCTTCGCGGCGGCACACTCGGAGACCCCGCAGAAATCCTACACCGAACTTGTGTCGTATTCGAAGGACGGCGATCTGCGCTGGCGCGCCGCGGTCGACACAACAACCTCGGCCGACGCGGCCGGTGTCGTGGTGCTCAATGATGGCAGTATCATGCTGGGAATAACGCGCGGAGGAGCATTGCGGCGCGCGAGTGTTGTATCCGTTTCCGCCGCGGGCGCCGTGCTCTGGGAAAAGGCGATACCCGCCTTCGCGCATGCGGACTGCGGACCGATCGTCCAGGCGGCCCCCGATGCCGTCTTCCTTGCCGCCACCCTGGCCGGAGCGACCGGCACCGACGTGCTCCTCGCGCGTGTCAGTGCGAACAGCACGATCGACTGGCATCAGATCTATGCCGGACCCGCTGGACGCGACGACAGACCCGCCGCGCTCACAGCCGACACTGCCGGGAACATGTTCGCGTCGCTGCGGAGCGACAATGCGGACGGTTCGACGGCGCTTGCCGTCGTCAAATACTCACGGACGGGAATCTTCGGATGGGCGGGCCGGTATGATTCGTCCGCGGCCGGATCCGACACGCAGCCGCCGCTGTTTGCGGGCGCGGCTATCGGGCGTTTCGAAAATGGACGGGGTGGCCTCGTTGAATGGTCGGGTGCGTTCGACGACTACTCGGAGCCGTCATGGATTCGATACAAGATATATGTGTCTGAAACATCCGGTTCTCAGGACTTTCTTGCTCCCGCGGCGGAAACGCTCGGTGTCACACACGCGGAACTGCCCGCCCTCCAGGCGGGACGGGACTACTTTGTTGTTGTCCGCGCCTTCGATGCGACGGGCAACGGCGACCGCAATACGCGGGAAGTGCGCATCACCGTGCCCGCGCCGCCGCGTCTGCTTCTCGATGTGCGCCGCGACACGGTGCTGGCCGCGGGTGTGCACTGCTTCGACGCTGTGCATGTGGCGGCTGGCGCGAAGCTGCGCTTCCTCGGCCCCGCGACACTGTGCGCGCGCGACAGCATCGTGATCGCCGGCACCGTCGAGGCCGACTGTCATGCACTGGTGGTCCGATCGAACGGAGACCTGAGTGTGAGGGGCCGCATCGAGAATCGCTGCGTGACTGGTGATTCAACACGTGCGGGCGATCTGACACTCTTCGCACTTGGCGCACTGACATTGGACAGCGCATCAAATCGAAGCGGGCTTTACTCCTCCGGACGCATCCTTGTGACCGACGATTCGACGTTTGCGGATTGGAAACTTGCAATCCCGCCCTTCGCGCGTTCCGCGACTCCAGTGCCGCCGGTGGGATCGCTCGATGCGGCACAGGTGCTCGTCGGCATGACGGGGAACACCCCGGCCGATGTGACGTTTTATGCCGAAGGAGCCGATCCAGACGGCGGACCCGTGCGCTTCGATATCGACTTCGGCGACGGACAGACGCGCAGTTCGATTCAACCCGACGATGGCGTCCGTGCAACGATCGAAAAATCCTACACGGCCGCGGGCACATACCGCGCCACACTCGTGATTCACGACGACGAGGGCGATACGGCACGTGTATCCCTCACCGTTCTCATCGCCGACAGTACGGGAGAGACACCCGCGGGTCTTGCGCTCACAGCACACACACGGTCCTACGCGATACCTGTCGGCGACACGACCGATTTCTCCCTCGATGCAGGGCAGCTCGGTTCAGACACCCTTCTTTCGGTTTTATGGAACTTCGGCGATGGTGCCACGTCCACAAGTGGAATCTCGGAACACGCATTTGCCGCGCCGGGTCGATATCGCGTGTCGTTGACGGTCGGGGACGACAATAATCGGACGAGTGAGTCCTTTATGTGGCTCTGGGTGTACCGTCCCGACACTGCACGACGCTTCCTGGCACCGCGCGGCGGTCACACGATCGCGCTTGCACCGCCGCCGCCTGTTATTGTGGGCGTTCCCATTTTCGGAAACAAAGGCGACCGTGTCGTCTTCCCCGGCCGCGATATCAACTTTATTCCCGGAGCCGGAATCATCGGAGCGAACGGTGCCAACGGCGGAGAAGGTCGACGCGGGCTGGGCGGGACCGGCTTCACCATGTGGGCCGGCGGAAAAATAACCATAACCGGCGGGGTCTACGGTGCCGGGAACGGCGGTGCGGGAGGAGATGCCTCGAAGTTCGGCTCGGGCAAACCGGGAGGACGCGGCGGCGACATGAATTTTCAGGCGCATGAGATAGACATCAGCGGTGGTGTGTTTTTCGGCAGCGACGGCGGGGCTGGTGGTGCCGATGTGAAAGTCGGTGGACCCGGACAGTCTGTATCGGCGTACGGCGGCGACGGAGGCAAACCCGGCAGCATCAGTTTTCGCGCAGGAAAGCGCATCCGCGTTCTCGCTCCGGTCTCCGTCATTTTAGGCAACGGCGGCGCGGGCGGTGAGGCCGACGCGACCGGCGGAGCTGGTATCGACCGCTGCACGCGTGGTCAGGACGGAGGTTCCGGCACGGCGAAGGGCGGAGTGGGCGGCTTTGCGAAGAAACGCGGCGTCGCCTTCGGAGATGTGCAGGGTGCCGGGTTGTTCCGCGTGAGCGGCGCAATCGGCGGCATCGGTGGTCTTGCGACCGCAGTCGGAGGCAAGGGGGGAAGTGCCATAAACTGCAAGAGCACTGCGACCGGCGGCAAGGGTGGTAACGCCACGGCGACTGGTGGCAAGGGCGGCGATGGCGGCTACAGCGGCATCGGAGTGCGTGTGGCACCCGTAGGTGATGGTGGTCTCGGAGGTCACGCCAACGCTACTCCTGGCGCCGGTGGTGACGCCGATGCCAAGGGCGATCCGATGCAGGGCGCGGATGGTTGTCCCGGCCAGGACGGCGGTGACGCAACCGCTACCGGTGGAGACGGCGGCCGCGCGAGTGCGAAAGAAGGGAAGGGCGGCAAGGGTGATACGGGTCCGGCACCTGATGGTGCCTCCGTCGAAATTGGCAGCAACGGAGGAAGCGCCACCGCACAGGGCGGCAATGGCGGAAATGGTACTGCCTGCGGCTGTAATGGCGGCAACGGAGGCGAGGCGACAGCAACGTCCGGGAAACACGGAGTGAATGGAGGTCGCGCGCTCGTCTCCATCGATGGCATCGACGGTGATGCCACAGCCACGGGCGGAAAGGGCGGCTCGGGTGGTTCCTGCTGTCCCGATCCCAAGAAGGGTGGTGACGGTGGAGCGGGTGGTGCGGCAACGGCCAACGCGCAGGTGGATGGAACAGCCGGCGGCAGCGGAGGGTCCGGTGGAAATGGTGGTGACGGCTGTCCGATTGGTGCAGGCGGAGCGCTGGGTGCCGGTACCGGGACGCCCAACGATATTGCAGATGGTGCGCCCGGCGCTCCGGGCGTGTTGTGTTGTCCTGTTCCGGTCCCTGTGAAGTTTAAAACACCGTGTACCGGCACTGCCGTGCCCATCACGCCGGGAAATGTCAACACGTGGGAAATCTGGAACCCCTCGCAGACAACACACCTCGCAAATCTCTCGATGCGGTACATGACCGACCAGGAGGCCGGTGGCCCTGTCAACTACCAGTGTTTCGAACAGAACACGGACGTTGGAATTCAATCGGGCGGTATGATAATCAACCTCGCCTCAATAGTAGATCTCAACTCACCATCGAAACAATGGACGTGCACGTATTTTACATTCTGTGCCATGGCCATCACCCCGGGTGAGGTTACCGTGACCGGCTATCGCGGCGGGCAGGAGGTCGCAACAAAGACGCAGCAGCTTACGGGCATCGGCACTGTGACCATCGAGGCGCCGCCCGGCGAACGGTTCGACGAAATTCGTGTACTTGTGTACACACCAGTCCGATTCAACTGGTGGTGGCAGACCGCAAAATGTACTGGTCCGTGACGGCCAGGATTTCCTTCATCGATCGTTCTCCCATCCGGAAAATTACTTTGATATCGGAGTGCAATATGCGAATATATAAGGTGGTATTTGCGGTGATGTGTATCACATCCTTCCTTGCCATGCCGCGCGCCGCGGCGCAGGGCGCTGTCGTGCCCGGATCCATAGTGGTTGATCCGTCCGGGCGTGTTGTGGTCGGATTCGTCTCCATGAACACCGGTGGCCGCAGCGATCTCGGTGTCGCGATATTCAGCGCGGATGGTGCGTCTGTCGCAAGCCGGCGTCTTCCCGCGCCCGCCCCGGGTGTCGTCGTGCTTGCCTCCGGCCTGCTCGTCGACGATCGTTCCATCACGATCGCGGGGTGTAATCCGCTGACGCAGGCGCAGGTGGATCTGGTGGCAGCCCGTTTTGCCCATCCAAAAATTGTGAGCGGAAGCGACGAAGTGCCTGCGCTGCCGCGACTTACGCTCGATCCCGTCTATCCGAATCCACTGTCGGGTTCCGCGTCGGCTATGCTCACATATTCGCTGTCGCACGAGACCCGTGTACTCCTGCGCCTCACCGATGCCTCGGGTCGCCATTTGCTGACACTGCGCGATGGTATCTATCAGCCGGGAGAATATCGGATGTCTGTATCCTTATCCGACCGCCCATCCGGCGTGTATTTTGTGGAGATGGTGACGCCGCAGGAACGGCGCATGATGAAACTGCTCAAACAGTAACAACTGCGGCTGTCACTGTGCGCGGCCACGGAAGGACGGCCTTCCGTGGCCGCAGCCGCGCCGTGTTGTGCATCAGCGGCGGAGGGTTGCCCGCGATGTCATCGCGTACACACGAGCCGCCGCGTGATACCGCTCGGCCCCGCGTACTCCACGATGTACGTGCCGCCTGCCAGCGCACGCGTCTCAATAAACACGGTGCCCTGAAGCGACGAGGCGTCTATGTCCCGGCTGCTCACGACGCGGCCAAGGAGATCGGTCAGACGCAGCACCGCCGCACCCGGATGTGTTCGGCGATATGTCGCGTGTACACCGTCGCGGAATGCGGGTTGCGGGAAGACGACGAGTTCCGTCGCGGTTGTGGCGGAGGGATCCGCAATGCCCGTGGGCGGCTCGGGAGAAAACTGGAGGTACCGCACACTCTGCGCGGGCATACGCAGCGAGAGAGAAACAAGGGACGAGCGTGTGGTGGTGAACGAGTCCACACGCGACAGACCGCGCGTGTCGTCGATCCCGTACACGACCACCGCCCAGCGTTCGCGTCCTGCCGGCAGCCCGGCCGTGTTGATGACCACGTCCGTTTCGGCCGAGGGGAAATTTGCGAGCAGGCAGCGGATCGTATCACCCGTGCCGCTCCGCGTGCCGAGGGCGGTGAAGCCGAGAGTATCGGATCCGTCGCTCCGAATTACTGACGTGCCTCCGGTGAGCCGCCTCCATGTGATGAAGACGTCCGCGGCGCGTTTGGCGGAGCCGTTCTGCAGAATCAGTCCCAACGGGTGATTGTCGGCACGGTACTGATGGCTTTCCGTCACGCCGAACTGCGCGAGATACGTGAGTGTGGCCGCGTAGAATGCGGCGCCGCGGCCGCTGTTCGCGAAATTGTTCTGATTCACGCCCGCGTTCCATTCTGTACAATGCTGCTCGGCGGCGCTGTAGCCGATCAGGTCGAGGACGCGCCTCGCATCGAGGGCCTTTTTCCCGAGTTCCCACGGAGTCGCAGCGCTCTGTAGATCGCCGTAGCTGTGCCATGAGTAGAAATCGAGTGGCACGCCATTACGACGGCAGTACGAGAGCAGGTTCTCGAAGTACCCGGGCGAGGTGTGGCCCGCCTGGCCCGGCCCGCCCACGATCAGTGTGTGATCATGCGCCTTGAGTGTTGTTGCGACAATGGCGAAGAGCTGCTGGAACTGCAGCGGCGTTCCCGACCAGAACTGCTCGCGTCCGGACGGTTCGTTCCAGATTTCCCAGTGGCGAATGGCCAGGTTTTTCCCGCCTGCCCATCCCTCGCGATAGTGCATGACGATGTGCCGGCATATCTCGGCGAATTTCCTGAAATCCGTCGTGTCGGCCGCATGTGTCACAGTGCCAGACGCGTCGCGGATTGTGCCTGGAGGATCGTTGGTGAAGAGGGGATTGTTGCCGCGCCAACTCGAACCGAGACGGAAGTACACCTCGAATCCCGCGTCGATGATCTGTTGCACCGCTTCATCGCTGCTCGCAAAGTCGTAGCTCGACGCGAGCGTCGGATCGGCGTCCCAGCGAGGGAATATTGTCATCCAGTCGCAGGGTCCGTAGTAGTCGTGTGTCCGAATCGAGGTAAAGCCCCAGGCCCGGAAGTAGGGCGTGTAATTGTCCCGCACAGTGCCCATGGCGCGTGGTCCCGCATTGGTGCCCAACCGCAGGGTCACCGGGCCGCGCGTGCTGTCCGCGTGCAGCGCGACCTGGCGTTGCGCAGGGGCCGTCGCGGAGAGAAGGAAACCGAAGATCGCCAGGCGGCAGTACTCGCGCACACGTGATGCCATACAACACTCCCGGGAAGGTATGATGTCCGAAGCGCGGAAATTACTACACGGGCGCGGGTCTGTCAACAGCTTGCTTCTGCCGCAATTTCGTGTAGATTACCACGAATCCACTTTCGCGCTTCCGAAGCAGGTCCACATATGACGCCCCCTTCGTCGAAGTCTTCCATTCCCACCATATACGTTTCGCAGCTCGACTCGCCGCTGGGTCTGTTGCACATCGCCGGCATCGGCGACTTCATCTCGTGGATCGGCTTCGACAACGAGTCGCACCGCGCGGCGATGGAGGCGCATTTCCTTCGGGAAGTGTCGAGCGCGGCGTTTGCGCCTGATCCCGGCAAACACACGAAAGTGCACCGCGAACTCGACCAGTACTTCGCGGGCAAACTGCGGCGCTTCACCACGAAGCTGCACCTCTTCGGCACGCCTTTCCAGATGCAGGTGTGGACGGCTCTGCGCACAATTCCCTTTGGTGTCACCACGAGTTACTCGAAGGTGGCCGAGATGATCGGCAATCAACAGGCGACACGCGCGGTGGGCGGCGCGGTGGGTCGGAATCCGGTCTCCATCATCGTGCCCTGTCACCGTGTGATCGGTGAACGGGGAACCCTGGTCGGATACGCGGGCGGTATCGACCGCAAGAAGTGGCTGCTGCAAAACGAGGGCGCCCTGCTGGTATAAGCCGTGTGGAAACGCTGGTTCTCGTATAAGTCGCTCGACGCGCTGCGCGCCGACGCAGCAGCGTTGGGTGTGGACGGCGACGTCGAATTCGACGACACACCCGACGCCGCACTCGAGCGTGTCACCATCGCGGGACGCACGCTCTCAAACCGGCTCGCCATACATCCGATGGAAGGATGTGACGGCACAGCCGACGGCGAACCGGGCGAGTTGACTCTGCGGCGCTGGCGCCGTTTCGGCGCGGGGGGCGCTGCGCTGATATGGGGCGAGGCCACCGCCGTCCTGCCCGAAGGACGCGCGAATCCGCGGCAGCTTCTTCTCACACCCGAACGGATCGGTGTCTATGCGCGCCTTGTGCGCGAGACGCGCGCCGCGCATCGCGAGGCGTTCGGACACGACCGCGACCTCCTCGTCGGCCTGCAGCTCACACACTCGGGACGCTACAGCCACGCGCGGCCCGTCATCGCCGCGCACAATCCCGCTCTTGACGCGCGCACCTTTGTCGATCGCGCGCACGGCATCACCGTGGACGCGGCGTACCCGCTTATCTCCGATGCCGACATCGAGCGGCTCGAGGACGCATACGCACGAGCAGCACGCTGCGCGGCGGAAGCGGGGTTCGACTTTATCGATGTGAAACACTGCCACGGCTACCTTCCGCACGAACTGCTCGGCGCGCGATCGCGGCCCGGACCCTACGGCGGCAGCTTCGAAAACCGCACACGCTTTGCGCGCAACACCCTGGCCAAGATTCGCGCCGAGGTGGGCGGAGCGCTGCTGCTCGCCGCGCGCGTGAATGTGTTCGACGGCGTCCCCTACGTCGCCGATCCCGCCACGGGAATCGGAGTGCCCGGTCCTTTTCCCGTTCCCTACATACATGCGTTCGGCGTGAATCCCGATGATCCGCTGCACGAGGACCTCGACGAGCCGCTGGCTTTTGCACGTCTGCTCGCCGTGGAGGGCGTGGAGCTGCTCAATGTGTCGCTTGGTATTCCCTACATCAACCCGCATCTCGGCCGCCCCTTCGACCGCCCGTCGGGCGGGAGTTATCTGCCGCCCGAACATCCGCTGCTGGGCGTGGCCCGCCATTTCCGACTGACTGCCGCGGTGCAGCGGACCTTTCCGGATCTCGCCGTGGTCGGCACCGGGTACAGTTGGCTGCAGCGCTGGCTGGTCCATGCGGCGGCGGCCAATATCCGCAAGGGTGCGGTGACGATTGCCGGCGTCGGCCGCGGCGCGCTCGCCTATCCCGATTTTGCACGCGACGCGCGCGAGAAGGGTGTGCTCGATTCGAAACGCGTGTGCCTCGCGGTGAGTTTCTGCACGGATCTCATGCGCGCGAAAAACAACGAGGCCGGACAGTATCCGACCGGCTGCGTGCCGCGGGATGCGATGTACGCGGATCTCTATGCCGAGAGCATCGGCCGTCCGACCGGCGCGCAGTCCGACAAAAACGCGCCCGCGCCCGAGGCGCCCGCGCTCGGTACGCAGGAGCCGGACGCATGAAGAGACGTCCCGTGGTGCTTGTCACAGGCGCGTCGCGCGGCATCGGACGCGCGATCGCCGTACGCGCGGCGCATGACGGGTACTCGGTTGCAGTGCATTACCGCGGCAACGACGACGCGGCCGCTGAGACGCTGCGCCTGTGCCGTGCCGCCGCCGCGTCGCGTGCGCAGCACTTCTCGGGCTTCCGCGCAGATCTGTCGCGCGCGAGGGAACGCGCTGCTTTGACGGGTTGCGTCATCGAAGGTATGGGCGGACTCGATGCGCTGGTGAACAATGCGGGCGCGGCTCCGGCACGACGTGGCGACATGCTCGACACGACGGAGGCGTCCTTCCGCGCAGTGCTCGCGCTGAATCTGCATGCCTCGTTTTTCCTCACACAGGATTTCGCGAAGTACCGTCTTTCGCAGAGCGATCTATCTCCGCTGCCGGGCGGACCATCGGTACTCTTTATCTCGTCGGTGTCGGCTGAACTCGCCTCGCTCAACCGCCCCGAGTACTGCGTGTCGAAGGCGGGCCTCTCGATGACCGCGCACCTGTGGGCTCTCCGTCTTGCGGAGCACGGCATCGCGGTGCTGGAACTGCGGCCGGGCATCATGGCGACCGACATGACCGCGGGTGTGCGGGACAAGTATGAACCCATGATCAGCGCGGGTCTTGTTCCGCAAAAACGCTGGGGCGACGGCGACGATGTGGCGCGTGTGTGTTCGGCGGTCTGGCGCGGCGATCTGCCTTTCTCCACCGGAGCAGTCATCCATGTGGACGGTGGACTGCATCTGGGCCGATTGTAGCGGCTCGGGCGGGGAAATAGGGAAAGGCGAGGAGTGATGAGAGAAGAGAGAAGAGGGAAGAGAGAAGAGAGAAGAGAGAAGAGAGAAGAGAGGAGCGCGTACGGATTTCGGTTGTTTGGTACATTCACAACACAAGCGGTCGGGTGATGTATGATTGTTGACATGGTGATACGTGCGGAGGATCTGCGCGGCAAGGCGGCGCGGGTGTTCGCATGCTCCGAAGACCGGCTGCGCGCGCTGCTTGATCGTTGGGATGTACACCGCGGCGCACCTGTTATTACCGCCGGTGGTGTGTATCAGCCGCGCGGGTGGACCGAATGGACTCTCGGTTTCCACTTCGGTTCGGCGCTGCTTCACGCTGAGGCGACAGGGAACACGGACTTCCTCGCGCGCGGCAAGGCAGGCACATACGCGCACATGACCTCGCACCTCACACATGCGGGCATACACGATCACGGTTTCCACATCGTGAGCACCTACGGAAACATTTTACGCGGCTGTCACCTGGGATGGTCGGGTCTCGACGAAGCCGACGCGGAACGCGCGCGCCTGGCGCTCGCCGTGAGCGGCGCCGTACAGGCAGGGCGTTGGACCGCTCTCGCGCCGGATCTGGGATTCATCCATTCCTTCAACGGACCACATTCGCTCTTTGTCGACACCATCCGCACACTGCGTGTGCTCGCGTTGGCGCATCTCCTCGGGCAGTCCCTGCTTTCCGAAAGTGATGCGCGGGTCAGTCTACTGCACCGTCTCGTGCGGCACGGCTTGAGCACCGCGACCTACAACGTGTATTACGGCGAAGGGCGCGATGTGTACGACGTGCCCGGACGCACGGCTCACGAGGCCGTCTTCAACGTGCACGACGGCAGCTTCCGCACGCCCGCCACGCATCAGGGCTACTCGGCCTACAGCACCTGGTCGCGCGGCCTGGCCTGGGCCCTGTGCGGTTTCTCCGAACTGCTGCCTTTCCTCGATGCACTTCCCGCCGACGCCTTTCCCGCCGCGCAGCCGAAGGATGTTGTGCTTGCCGCCTTCGAACGCGCGGCGCGAGCAACAGCGGACTACTATATCCGAAATACGCCGCGCGACGGCATTCCGTTCTGGGACGACGGCGCGCCGGGTCTCGCGGCTCTCGGCGACTGGCGCGCCCGCGACGCGGATCCGTACAACGACGTCGAGCCGGTCGACAGTTCGGCCGCGGCGATAGCTGCGCAGGGCTTCCTCCGCCTCGGCGCCTGGCTTCTCTCCCGCTCCTCGTCGGGCGATGGTGCGGGCACCCTCTGCACCGCGGCGGGCCTGGGCCTTGCCTCGCGCCTGTTCGACGAACCGTATCTGTCCCTCTCACCGGACCATGAAGGACTCCTGCTCCATTCGGTCTATCACCGGCCCAAGGGCTGGGATCATCTTCCTCCGGGTTCAAAGATACCGCGTGGAGAAGCGTCACAGTGGGGTGATTACCACGCGCGTGAGCTTGCGCTCTGCGTGCTACGTCTCGCCGACGGAGCGTCGCTGCCGCGCTTCGACGAAGGACTCATGACGGCGGGGGTGTGACGAATGGTTCCGTCGCTGGTCTTCGCTGTCGAACGCATCTCGCTCATCCTGCAGATCGCAGCCGCCTGCGGATTGGCGGGCATCGCATGGTACAGGCACTTTGCGGTGTACATGACTGTGCACCGCGTCGGCCGCCGCCTTTTCCCGCGCGCGCTTGCGGGCGCGCGTACGGTGGATGCCATCGTGGCGGGACCGCTGCTTGCCGTGGATATGCTCGCCGCCTGCGTCTATCTCTTTGTGGTACCGGTGACCGTTGCGCCTGTCGTGCCGCTCGCGGGCGCGGCGGCGGTGTTTGGCACCGCGGCCCTCGCGCTGTTTCCGAAACGGCGTGTGCTGCGAGCGCTGGCGACGGAGTTCTCCGCGGCACAGTACCGGCGGCTGCTCTGTTTCCACTGGCAGTTCGCGCTGCTGTGCAGCATCCGCGCCATCCTCGTCGTGCTGCTGCTGCTGAATGTGATGGGTGTCTGATATGCGAAGCTGTGTTTCCACAATGCTCCTCTGCGCGGCGCTGATCGGTCTGTCTGTGCCAACACCGTTGTGGGCGCGTATCGTGCCCGTGTCAACATATGCGCAGCTTGTGGCCGCCTGCCAGTCCGCGCAGCCTGGCGACACGATTGTGCTCGCAGCGGGTACGTACACAATCAGCGGCGCCTCGCGCATCATGATCACCAACAGGCCCGGACCCGTGCTGCTGCGCGGTGCAAGCGGCAATCCCGACGATGTGATCATCGAAGGGCAGGGGCAGGACAACAGCGCGGTGCAGATGGTGTTTAATCTCGACAACTGCCCCGACTGGACCTTTCGTGATCTGACCACACGCCGCTCTTATTATCACGGTTTTAAATTTGACCGCGCTTCCACCAATTGCCGGCTCATACGTGTCGTGATGCGCGATCACGGCGAATCGGGTGTGAAGGGCACCAGCGATCCGGCCGCGGCCGTGTATCCCGACGGATTGCTCATCGACAGTTGCGACATCGGCTTCACAAGCACAAACGGCGGCACACGGTCGGTGGTGGAAGGTGTCGACGGTGTTGGTGTGAACGACTGGATCATACGCAACAGCCGTTTCGTCAATGTACAGAAGGGCGGTGCCCCGGCGTACGCGATTTTCACGAAGGGCAATTCCTCCAACACCATCATCGAGGGGAATCGTTTCGAGAATTGTTTTATCGGCGCTTCCTTCGGCGGGGGCGGAACAGGCGCGCAGTATTTCCGCGACAACGATCAAACCTACGAACACCGCAACGGGATCATTCGCAACAACATCATCATGCGCTGCACCGACGCGGGCGTCTACATCAACAAAGGTGTGAATTGCCGCGTATACAACAACACCTTGTTCGAATGTGAACTCACGATTCAACTCCGTTTTATCCAGTCCACGGGATACGTGTCGAACAATCTCGTCAAACGATCCGTTTCGAATCCTTCCGAACCCGTCGTGCGTCTGCGTGACGGAGCAACCTTCCTCGCGAATCAGGCAAATCTTGCTGCGACCAATGCGGATTTTGTCACGGCGACGGGGACGTATTCGCAGTTGAATCTGCGGCTGGCGAACACATCGCCCGCCATCGACGCGGGAGTCGACCTCGGCAGCGATGTCCCGTGTGATTTCGAGGGACAGCCGCGTCCCGCGGGCAGCAGCTACGATGTCGGCGCCGACGAACTCGGCATGGTGCCTGTCGAGTTGCTCTCGCTGCACGGAGGGTGGAGCGGCGCGTATGTGCATCTCGCATGGCGCACTGCCGCCGAACGCAACGGCGTGGGATTTCTGCTCGAGACCTCCCGCGAGGGCAGCCGTTTTGTGACGGCCGCGTCGGTGCCATCACGTTCGCGCGCGGGTGAAGGGGCCGACTACTCCGTACTGCTTCCGGTCGTCAACCTTCCCGAGGCCACGGCCTTCTTCCGGCTGCGGCACATCGATGCCGACGGACGGCAGCAGGTTCTCGGCACGCTGCATCTCGGACGCTTCACGTCGGAACACCCGGTGCCTCAGGAGATCTATCCCAACCCCGCCGGCGATGCCGTGTTTGTTCGACACTCCAGCACCGCGGGCAGCGAGGTGCGTGTAGTGGACGCCGCGGGCCGTCTGATGTTCACGACGCAGGTGCACTCCGGCTCTGGTGTGACGCGTCTCGACCTGCGCGGCCTCGTGCCGGGTGTGTATTGGATCTGCGTCGGTGAAGAGGAAGGCACGCGGGCACTCATGCTGCGCCGTTAGCGCGGCCCGCCGCAACCGCACGTCCGGTGCGGATGAGCGGACTCACGATCCGCGGGTCAGCAGGCTCGACGACTTCAGTGTCAGCACTGTGCGCAGCGTGTACGGCGCGCGTGTGTCGCTCGTGTATTCGCGCCGTATGATGCCGAGGCCGGGGAAGACGTCTGTCTCGTCCTTCAGGTAGCCCGGCTCGCGCCACACGCTGCTGATCCGTGTATGTGTGGTGAAATCTCCGGCTGCCGTTCGCACGGTGTCGGACGAAATACGCGCCGCGTAAAATACACCGACATCCCCGAGCAGTGTCATGAAAGTGTCGGGGCGCAGACCGCCGCGCAGGTACACGGGTGTGAGAAAGGCATGCCCGCCGAGGCCGAGTGTCTCCGTATATGCCGTGTCACAAGCCACGGTGAAGGATCCGGGCAGAAAGTCGACCGCCGTTGTCCGGTATAACACGTGGCCGTCCAGTGTCGTGTATCCCGTCACGCGCCACTCGACCTCGCGCACCGGCTGCAGCACGCCGTCGCGCCAGCTCGAATCGATGTACACCCAGCGCGTGCCGGTCCCTCCCGGGATCAGGGCGCAGGCGCCGGTCGGATCGGGCGTCGGCTGCGAAGGACTGTCGCAGCAACAGGAAACGAACTGCAGGGCGGCCGCGAATACACAGATCATGAGTAGGATACGGGGCATGTCTTCTCCGGTGTGTGTGCTGAAAATCTAGCGCAATGCCGCACGCGGATCAATGGATATCCGTGTACCGCGCGGTGTGCGGCCGGGGGTGTCGCGGCTCCGCGCGTATCGCGGAGCGCGCTTGATAATCCGGCAATGAAACGGTATTCTAGAAGTCTTGACACACAATCGTTTTCACACCCGAGCAAAAGCAGCCATGAGCACACGCCCCGTATCCGACTTCATCGAACATCATTACCGTCACTTCAATGCCGCGGCGTTGATGGATGCCGCGAAGGGCTACGTCGCGCATCTCGATTCGGGAGGGAAGATGTTCCTGACTCTCGCCGGCGCCATGAGCACCGCCGAGCTCGGACTCTCGCTCGCCGAGATGATCCGTCAGGACAAGGTGCACGCGATCACCTGCACCGGCGCGAATCTCGAGGAGGATCTGTTCAACCTCGTCGCCCACGATTACTACGTCCGCATCCCGCACTACCGCGACCTCACCCCGGCCGACGAGCAGGCCCTGCTCGAACGCCATCTCAACCGTGTCACCGACACCTGTATTCCGGAAGAGGAGGCGATGCGGCGGCTGGAGGCCGCGGTGCTCGAGGAGTGGATGGCGGCCGATGCGGCGGGTGAACGGTACTTCCCGCACGAGTTCATGTACCGTGTGATCCGTTCCGGCAAGCTCGAGAAGTACTATCAGATCGACCCGAAGGACTCGTGGATGATCGCGGCGGCGGAGAAGAATCTGCCCATGATCGTACCGGGCTGGGAGGATGCGACACTCGGCAACATGTACGCGGGCCACTGCATTTCGGGCGATATCAAAAACGTGCACACCGTGCGCACGGGCATCGAGTACATGATGGAATTGGCGGAGTGGTACACGCGCACATCCGAGAAGAACTCGATCGGCTTCTTCCAGATCGGCGGCGGCATCGCGGGCGATTTCCCGATTTGTGTCGTGCCCATGCTGCATCAGGATCTGCAGCGCGACAACGTGCCTCTGTGGGGTTACTTCTGCCAGATCAGCGATTCGACCACCAGCTACGGCTCCTATTCCGGCGCGGTCCCCAACGAAAAAATCACCTGGGGAAAACTCGGCCAGGACACACCCAAGTTCATCATCGAATCCGACGCCACCATCGTGGCGCCGCTCGTGTTCGCGTGGGTGCTCGGCTGGTGATCACCTGCCGATGGACCCGCGCGCGCGACATCACGCGGTAACACGCCGCTGATCCGCTTCGTCGTATGACACAGACATCGTTTGCGCTGACCAACAGGCACGGCGACGTGATCCGCGGCAACGTGCATGTTCCCGATGCCGCCGTGAATGCACCCGTGCTCGTGATCGTCCACGGCTTCAAGGGTTTTAAGGACTGGGGTGCGTTTCCCGCCATCGCGGACGACTTCGCGCGGCATGGCATTGTGACCGTGCGATTCAACTTCTCGCTCAACGGCATCGGCGACGACGACACCGTTTTTACCGAACTCGAGAAGTTCCGTCGCAACACGTACACGCGCGAGTGTGAGGACCTTGCGGATGTGATCGACAGACTCGTGGAGGGCGACCTGCTTCCCTCGGGGGCGGATCGTTCACACATCGCGCTGCTCGGACACTCACGCGGCGGCGGCATCGCGCTGCTGCACGCCTCGCGCGACAGACGTGTGCGCGCGGTGGCTGCGTGGGCGTCGGTGTCCACCTTCGACCGATGGGGTCCGCAGCTCAAGGCGCAGTGGCGCGAGCGCGGTGTGCTCGAGGTGATGAACCAGCGCACAAAACAGAAGATGCCTCTCGGCCTTGAACTGCTCGAGGATTTCGAGCGCAATCACGACACACTCGATGTGCCCCGCGCGGTGTCGCGGCTCACGATTCCGCTGTTGATCGTGCACGGCGAGCAGGACGTCTCCGTGCCTGTCGAGGAGGCGCACGCGCTGCGTGACGCCGCGGATCCCGCGTCGACGACACTACACATCATCCCCGCGGCCGACCATGTGTTCGGCGCGCAGCATCCCTATGCGGGGATGCCCGACCTTATGCAGCAGGCGATCGATCGAACGCGAGACTGGCTTCGTTCCGCGCTTCGCTAGCGGAAATACGCCGGCTCTTGGCGCGCGGGAACAGGGCGCCCATTTTGTGCAATTGGTACATGGCAGTGCCGATCATGCCGAGTGCAACGCAGAGGGTGATGCCGAGCAGAAGCAACAGCCGTGTTTCGTTGGACGGTGCAAGAAGTATTTCGAGTAGGTCGGACATGTGATCTCCTTTGAGTGTGCACAAAAATGTGCACGGCATGTTCGACCTGCGTGAGCTGTCTGTGAGATGTGTGTGCGGAACCGCCTGTGTTGTCACACACGTGGCGCATCTCGCTCGGATGTGTTCGGCCTCTGCCTGCGCATTGCAGACAAGCCCGCCGTGATGTATGCGGACGCTTCCCTGTACTAAGCTCGAGAGCTAGGGCAGAATGACGAAGGGCCGGACGACCGAGGTCTGCGCGGTGCTGAGCCGTGCGAAATACGTGCCCGGTGTGAGGCCGCGCAACGACATCGCCGCCGTGTGTTCACCGGCAGAATAGAATCCGTCCGCAACACGGAGCACCTCTCGTCCTATCGCATCGTGGATGAGGATGGAAAGCTGTGCCTGCCGGTCGAGAGAAAAGGCCACTGTGGCCGATGCGGCTCCGCCGCTGATGGGCTGGGGGTACAGCGAGCGAAGATCCAGCGCCGCGGGAGCTGTCGAAGGGCCGTTGGCGGATACGATTCCTCCGCCATTCGAGGTTTTGAGAACCGATCCGGTCCATACAACCGGTGCGTACCCCGTGATGAAGCCGTTTTTACTGTCCAGCATACGAATCGATTCGAGTACGTCGGTGCCTTCCCATTCCTGCGGCTCCCAGTTGCGTCCGCCGTCGGTGGATTTCAGAACGACCCCGAACCAGCCGACCATGTAGGCAAGTGACGAGTCCACATACTGCACGTCGTTGAGCGCGTTTGTCACGGGGATGGTGGCGTACACCTGCGTCCAGCGTGTGCCGCCGTTGGTTGTCAGCAGCATCATGCCCACGTCGCCCACGGCGATGCCGGTCTTTTCATTGCCGAAGGATATCGCCTGCAGGATGGTGGTCTTGCCGGTGTTGAGATCCGTCCACGAATTTCCGCCGTTGGTGGTTTTGGAAATGTTTCCCTGGTTGCCGCACATGTAGCCCACGCGGCGCGAGGGGAAGGTGATCGAGTAGATGTTGTTCGGACCGAATTTTGCGTCGCGGTCGGACCACGTCACGCCACCGTCGAAAGTCACTTTCAGGAAGCCGGCCTGGCCCGCGACCATGCCCGTATCGGGACTGTGAAAATAGACGTCGTTTAATGTCATCTTGGTTTTGAGGTCAATCGCCGTCCACGTATGTCCGCTGTTCAACGAGCGCAGGAGGGTGCCGTCGGCACCCGTGACATACAGATGCGAGGCAGTGACATAGCGCACGCGTGTGAGGCGGGAGTACGTACCGCTCTGGACGGATGTCCATGTGGCGCCCCCGTCGTCTGTCAGTCGAATCGCGCCGCTGTCTCCCACAACACACCCTGTGTGCATATTCAGGAAATCGGTGCCGTAGAATTGTGGTTCAGGTTTTTCGGCTGTGGAAAGGCGTTTCCAGCCAAATTCCTGCGCCAGGACCGATGTCGAAAGCAACACTGCAAACAAGAGAATAAAACGAAGTAACGATCGCATGCGAGACCTCGGAATCCCATGAGAGAAAAATACGAACTGCCTGTATCCTATTTACGGAAGCATGGCCCAAGAAACAAGCACACAGTCAACCCTCTATGAAATTCCTGCATTTCGCAGAATAAAGTAGTATAAAAAACCGCGCGGCGTGTGGCCGCGCGGCGGAATGTCGGGGAGTGAGGGGAGGCTCAGGCGGCGATGGCGCGCGTCACCTTGTCGGCGGCTTCCTTCAGTGTGCCGGCGACTTCGAAGTTCAGACCGGATTCCTGCAGGATCACGGCCGCTTCGTCGGCGTTGGTGCCGGCGAGGCGCACCACGATGGGCACATGAATGTCGATATTGCGCGCGGCCTGCACCACGCCGTTGGCGATGCGGTCGCAGCGCACGATGCCGCCGAAGATGTTGATGAGAATGGCTTTCACGTGGGGATCGCTGAGGATGATGCGGAAGCCGTTTTCCACCGTCTCGGCGCTGGCGCCGCCGCCGACATCGAGGAAGTTGGCAGGTTCGCCGCCCGCGAGTTTGATGATGTCCATCGTGCCCATCGCGAGTCCGGCGCCGTTTACCATGCAGCCCACATTGCCGTCGAGTTTGATGTAGTTGAGGTTGTACTTCGAGGCCTCGATCTCGAGCGGCGCTTCCTCGTCGAGGTCGCGCAGCGCGACGAACTCGGGGTGGCGGTACAGCGCGTTGTCGTCGAGGTTCACCTTCGCGTCGAGCGCGAGCACGCGTCCGTCGGTGGTGAGAACGAGGGGATTGATCTCGAACAGACTCGCGTCGATGGCCTCGTAGGCACGCGCGAGCGCGGTGAGGAACTTGACGCCGTTTTTGAACGCATCGCCCGTGAGGCCGAGGCCGAAGGCGAGCTGCCGCGCGTGATAGGCCTGGAATCCCGTCGCGGGATCGATGGCGACGCGGATGATTTTTTCCGGTGTCTCGGCTGCAACCTTCTCGATCTCCATGCCGCCTTCTGTCGACACCATCATCACATTCTTCGACTGCGCGCGGTCGAGCAGCATGCCCGCGTACAATTCCTTCGCGATGCCGATGCCTTCCTCGATGAGCACTCGTGACACGATCTTGCCCTCGGCGCCGGTCTGTATGGTGACGAGCAGATTGCCGAGCATCTTTGTCGCGTATTCACGCACCTCGTCGAGCGACTTCGCCACTTTCACGCCGCCGTTCATGACGAGCGCGCGTGTCGCGGGATCGAAGATGTCGCCCTTGCCGCGGCCGCCCGCGTGTATCTGCGATTTGACGACCCACACGGAGCCGCCGAGCGACTGTGCCGCCTCGACTGCCTCGTCGGGCGTGAATGCCACACGGCCCGCGGGTGTGGGCACATCGAAGGTGCGGAGGATTTCCTTCCCCTGGTACTCGTGGATTTTCATGGATGCTACCTGTGCTGGATGAACGGAGCGGAGAGATAATCGCGCCAATATCGCGAAAAAGTCGCTGTCGGAAAAATCGGCGGGCTGATCGATTACCACATACAGATAGACGATTTGCTGGAATCCTGATGGAGCGCGGATAAGTGCAAAGTGCCAAACCCCGTCCCCCTTGCCACCTCGTCACTTTCTACCTTCCCACCTTCACCTCACCACCTACCATTTTTCTACTTTCCACTTGGCCACCTTCCACATTTCTACTTTCTACGTTCCCACCTTCACCTCACCAACTACCATTTTTCTACTTTCCACTTGGCCACCTTCCACTTTTCTACTTTCTACCTTCCCACCTTCACCTCACTACCTTCCACTTTGCTACTTTCTACCTTGCTACTTTCTACCTATTTGCATACCGCAGAAAAGACGCGCACGAAGTTGCCGCCGAGGATATTACGGATGTCCCGGTCCGAATATCCCCGCGCAAGCAATTCACGCGTGAGGAAGGGAAGGGAGGTCACATCACAGAGACCGACGGGCGCGTAATCGATGCCGTCGAAGTCGCTGCCCAGGCCGACGTGCTCCGCTCCCGCGATCGACACGGCGTGGTCGATGTGATCGGCCACGTCGAGCAGGGTTGGGAGTCCGTCGCGTCGCGCCTCCTGCAGCAGGGCATCAAAACGCGCGAGTGACTGCATGTCGCCCGCGCGTGCGCGCGTATGGAGTTTCCGCAGGCGGTCCTCCATCGAAGCGCAGCGCCGTGCGACGTCGGCGGGGAGTCCGCTTCGGAGAAAGACGGGAAAGAAGTTGATCATCACCACACCGCCCGCCTTCGCAATGGCGCGGATCTGTTCGTCGGTGAGGTTGCGCGCGTGCGGACGCAAAGCGGCGCATGCGGAATGTGAGGCGATGATCGGGTTCCGCGTCACAGCGAGCACATCACGCACTGTGGCTGGCCCCGCGTGCGACACGTCGATGAGCACGCCCGCGCTGTCGAGCAGGCGGATGAGCCGGCGGCCTTCCGCCGTGAGTCCGCGGCGCAGACCCTTCGCCTCGTCCTGCGCCGATGCGGCCCACGTGTTGCTGTTGTTCCACGTCAGTCCGAAACAGCGCAGTCCGCGTTCATACAACCGGAGCACATTCTGCAATGAACCCGCCGCCGCGTGTCCGCCTTCCAGACCCACGATGCCCGCCACGTTTCCGCGCGCCAGCGCCTCGCGCAATTCGGCGGCGCTGCGTGTGATGCTGAAGCGTCCGCCGCTGCGCCGCGCGAGCGCGCGCAACGAATCGATCATGCGCTGCGCGTAGGGAAAGGCGGTGTTGTTCTGCGCGCGCGCTGGTGTGACCCATACGGAAAAGACCTGCACGTCGAGTCCGCCTTCGATGAAACGCGGGAGATCGGAGTGTCCTGTACGGCCACGCTGCGTCAGGTCGCGTCCGGCCAGCGCACTGCCGAGCACGTCGTTGTGTCCGTCCGCAACAACGGCCTCGCGATGGAGGCGCATGAAAACGCGGTCGGCCACGCGTCGCAGCGAATCGCTCTCACCGCGGTGACCGGACTCGGCGGCAGAGGCGGCACAGTGGAGCAGCAGGCCGAGCGCGCAGACGCGTACCGAGACACTCAATCGAAGGGGAATTTTGTGTCGTACCATTCTTTGGTCAGATCCAGCCACATCGCGAGGCCGCGGTATTCTCCAAATACATCATAATGGGCATAAATATCCGCATCTGACGCCTGTGTGCCGCCCGTATGGAGTCGCGCATACACGGATCTGCACCACGAGTCGAGGCCGAGCCGGTCGAAACGCCCGAGCAGTTTGAGCAGATTCGAGGCGGCGTATTCGCCGACGCCCCTGATGCCGAGCAGCGTGGCGTACAACTCGTCGGTGGGCGCCGTGCTTCCGCGCAACGACTCGGGGTCGAGTCGGCCTTCGTCCACTGCGCGCGCGAACGCGAGCACCGACGGAGCGCGGTAGCCGAGCGAGCAGCGCGCGCGCAGTGTCGCCTCGTCGCTCGCCGCGATGCTCGCGGGTGTCGGAAAGGCCCGTGCTCCCGATGGACCCGCGGATCCGAAGGTCTCGATCAGGCGCGCGTTCATCGCAGTTGTGAGCGACCACGAACAGTTTGTGGTGAGTATCATCTTCACCGTGTCCTCGAACATGCTCGCGCCGCGCAGCAGGCGTCCGGCCGCCTGACGCGCCATCCAGCCGCTGCCCGCAGTGCGTCGCGCCACTCTGTGAAATGGCGCCAGATCGAGTTCGAGATTCAGGCAGCCGCGCATCGCAGCCGTCACCTCGCGCTTCTGCGCGGCGCTCAGGCGTGTATCCGTGCGCAGCACCATTTCGGTGCCGGAAATATCCGACTCGTCCATCCGAATATCCGCGATGGTGCCGTCGGTCAGCGCGAGGGTGTACGTGAGCCGCAGACGCGGACTCGTCTCAACCCGGTAGGGTGCCAGCGCGCACCATCCGTGCGAGTACACGGTGTTGCGGAAATGGAAACGTGCGGGGAGCGGTAGACGTATGGAGTATGGCATGGTGCTCTCTCAAAGGAAAAAGCAACACCCGCCGTGGCGGACGTTGCTTTTTGCTCTCGGAATGTCGCGCCGCGGCGCGTGGGATCAGGCCTTCGGAGTCTCTGTGTCGTCGGTTTTCTTGATCGCCTGGATCTCGTTGCGGATCTCCTGGGCCTTGCGCTTGAGTTCGTTCATGTGCTTGCGCACGCGTGTGCCCGCGCTCTTGTTCCCCTTGACGAAGAATTTTTCAAAATCCTTCTCAAAGCTCTGGACGAGTTCGACCAGTTCGTTGAAGCGGTTCATGGTTCCTCCGTTGTGTATCGTGAAAGAAAAATGCAGCGTCGATTGCGTAGAATCTCAGGGTCGTGCCGCTGTGCCTGTCCGAAGGGCAAACACCCGGTCACGCGGGATCGCGTTGGGGATATCTCCGACGAATATAGCGATTAAGCCCAATTTCGCAAATACTGACACGTTCCTTTCACGGCCGTGTCGCCCTGTACAGTTCGTATGCATACGGGAAGGGCTGCAGGGCGCGATCGAAGATCCCCAGACTGTAGGCGATTGCCAGGCCGTAATTTGTCAGGGGCACTCCCGCCTCCTTCGCGCGTTCGATGCGCGAAAGCATGTGCCGCCGGTTTATCACGCAGCCGCCGCAGTGTATCACGAGTCGATAGCTGGAGAGATCGTCCGGAAAATCGTGTCCGCTGAAAATGTCGAAGTGCAGCTTGCCGCCCGTGTACTGCTCGAGCCAGCGCGGAATCTTCACGCGTCCGATGTCCTCTCCGCTCGGGTGATGTGTACACGCCTCGGCGATGAGCACCTTGTCTCCCGGCTGCAGCCGGTCGATCGTGCGCGCGCCTTCGACGGCCGTGGCCAGGTCGCCCTTGAAACGGGAGAAGAGAATGGAAAAACTCGTGAGTGGAATGTCGGTCGGGACGTCGGCCGACACTTTCAGGAATTCCTGGCTGTCGGTGATGACAAGTGCCGGCGGACGGGTGAGCCGCGCGAGCGCATCGGCGAGTTCACGCTCCTTCACCACCATCGCGTAGGCGTCCACATCCAGTATCTCGCGTAATGTCTGCACCTGCGGAAGGATGAGCCGGCCCTTCGGCGCCTCGATGTCGATGGGAACCACCATCATCACCAACTCGCCAGCGGGTACCAGATCGCCGAGTATCGATGGTGCGTTGACAAAGTCCTCGGGCGCGCCGTCGATGATGGCACGGCGCAGTGCCGCGAGGCCTTCGCCGGTGACGGCGCTCAGTGTCACAGGATGCGGCACACCGTCGGCGCGTATCGCCGCTTCGAGTGCCGAATCCGCGCGTGTGTCGCTTTTGTTCGCGACCACGATCACGGGTACCGCGCGATTGCGGAACACCTCCAGCAGTCCCCGCTCGTATTCCTGCCACGAATCGGTCACGAGAATGGCAAGATCCACGCGCTCGATCACGCGCTGTGTCTTCTCCACTCTCTGACGTCCGAGTGATCCGACGTCGTCGATACCCGCGGTATCGACAAAAAGCACGGGGCCGATCGGCTGCAACTCCATTGCCTTTTCGACGGGATCGGTGGTGGTACCCGCGACGGATGAGACGATGGAGATGCTTTGGCGGGTCAGGGCATTGAGGATGGAGGATTTGCCGACGTTCCGCCGGCCGAAAATGCCTATATGGAGTCGAAGAGCTTTGGGGGTGGATTGCATTGGGAGGATTTGGGAGATAGGAGCTAGGATCTGGGAGATAGGAGCTAGGATCTGGTAGTAGGGAGTTGGGAGGAGGGAGTTGGAAGGATAATGTGTACGTGGTAGAGCGTTGAACGAGGTCGTTCTCATTCAAATCTTCAGGATTCTTTCCAGCCGAGGGCGCAGAGGGCTTCGGCGGAGAGGAGGGTGTCGAGTTGTGCATGGGTCAGCAGACCCGTGGCGAGAGCCGCGTCGCGCACGGATTCGTTGTGCTCGCGCATGCGCTGCGCGAGGGCCACGGCCGCTTCGTGTCCGATGACGGGTATAAGCGCGGTGGCCGTCTCCGTCGAGGCCTCCATCAGCGCGCGGCAGCGTTCCTCATTTGCGGTGATGCCCGTGATACAATGCTGCATGAAGTCGTTGGTGCTGCGCTCCAAAATACCGATGGACGATAGCAGGGCGTCGGCCAGCAAGGGCAGGAACGCGTTCAGTTCCAGCTCGCCCGACATCACCACGGTATTGATCTCGGTGTCGTGCGCCATCACACGGAAACCCGCCTGCATGACCATTTCGGGAATGACCGGATTCACCTTGCCCGGCATCAGACTCGAGCCGGGTTGTACCGCCGGTAGTTCGATCTCGCCAAGTCCGCCTTTCGGGCCGCTGGAGAGCAGGCGCAGATCACGCGCCATTTTTACGAGTGTCGCCGCGTGTGCGCGCAGTATGCCCGATACTTCAATGAAGGCGTCGAGGTTTTGTGTCGCCTCGACGAGGTTCTCCGCGCGCGCGAGGTGCAGGCCCGTCAATTCGCGCAGCCGTTCGACGGCGCGAAAGATGTACGTGCGCGGCGCGGCGATGCCCGTGCCGATCGCCGTGCCTCCGAGATTCACGACGCGCAGCCGCTCGGCACATTTGAAGATGCGCCAGCGGTCGCGCGCCAGCGCATTGGCATAGGCGCCGAAACTTCTGCCGAGTGTTGTCGGGACGGCGTCGCGCAATTGCGTGCGGCCGAGTTTGACCACATGGGCGAAGGCCCGCTCCTTTTCCTGACAGGCATCCTGCAACTGCAGCACGGCACGCTCGAGCTGCTGCAGCGCGCCGAGCGCCGCGACACGCACGGCTGTCGGGTATGTGTCGTTGGTGGATTGATGCAGGTTCACATGTCCGAGCGGCGAGATGTCGAGTCCGCTCAACAGCGCCGCGCGGCGCGCGATCACTTCGTTGAGATTCATGTTGGTGGAAGTGCCCGCGCCGCCCTGCAGCGCGTCCACCACGAAGTGCTCCGCGTGTTCGCCCGCGGCCACTTCGTCGCAGGCGGTCGTGATCGCGTCCGCCCGCGCCGCGTCGAGGTGTCCGAGTTCCGCGTTTGTCAGCGCGCAGGCCTTTTTCACCAGCGCGTATGCCCGTATCAGCGCGGGCAGCACGGGCCGGTCGGCCGCGCTGAAATGCAGCCGCGCGCGCGCGGTCTGTATTCCGTACAAGACATCGTCAGGAATTTCGAGCGGTCCAAGCAGGTCGTTTTCAATACGGGGCATCTTTTTCTCCAACCTCCAATCTACGAAGAATGGCGGTGTCGCGGGAATGGGGGACGATCGGCGATCAGTCGATTAGACGATTAGACGATTAGACGATTAGACGATCAGACGATTGGACGATCAGACGATTAGACGATCAGACGATCAGACGACAAAATGATCCGTTTCTCTGGGCGATCTATTCGATGTGTGCGCGACACGCGTGTGAAATCCGACAGGGGCGACCGGCGGTCGCCCGTTAAAAACACGGTATGAAAACATCGCGGTCGCCCGACACACAGGCGGTGTGAATCCGTCGTCGGTCGCCCGTTACACACGTCCGACTCATTCCACCTATCACTCGAAGCGTCAACAGCGCGCAGGAGAGCGAATAGGATTTAGGAAGGGGGAATGGGAAATGGCGAAGGGTACATGGAAATTGGGGAAACGAGAACGGGCCGGGGGAGAGCATAGCCGGGCTTGCGCCAGCACGATTGTAACGCTATGAAGAGCGCCCAAGCCCGCGAAGCGGGCGACATTCATCAACCCACGCCGTAAGGCGTGGGAGACGCGCGCACCGACGTCTTCACGTGAGCCCCGGCGGGGCGACATTCATCAACCCACGCTGTCAGGCGTGGGAGACGCGCGCACCGACGTCTTCACGTGAGCCCCGGCGGGGCGACATTCATCAACCCACGCCGTCAGGCGTGGGAGACGCGCGCACCGACGTCTTCACGTGAGCCCCGGAGGGGCGACATTCCAGGGCTCCAAGCGGAACCATCTCGCACGCCTTGCCGTGGAGTGTGAAAAACATGGGAGACATGTCCACTCGCGGGTTCGCACACTGGAGCGTATCCAGCATTGAGGAATTCACACTCCAGGCATTCGACCTCTGAATGCCGCCCGCTTCGCGGGCTCTTGTGAATCTCGCGGTGCCACCCACTCCCACGCCTGACGGCGTGGGTTGGAGAATGCCGCCCCCCGTTGCGGGGCTCGTTGGACGATCGGGTGATCAGGCAAATAGACGATTAGACGATCAGACGAATAGACGACAAAATGCTCCGTTTCTCCGGGCGATCTATTCGATGTGTGCGCAACACGCGTGTGAAATCCGACAGGGGCGACCGGCAGTCGCCCGTTACACACACGGTATGACAACACCGTAGTCGCCCGACACGATTCTCATCCTGAACACCGACGGCCGCTCAGAGTTGCCGCATCCGGAGACGGTTCCGCATCACTCCAGCAGCAAAGCGAAACAACCGAACTCCCTCAACCGAAATCGACATCTGAATTTTCCACCTGAACAGTCACATACCTTTCCACCGTGCTACCTTCCACATCCCGTCAAAACGTGTCACGTGGATACGTGTAACGTGTAACGTCCACCCGAGCCACACCATTTTTTACTTGTCCACCTTGCCACCGTGCTACCTTCCACATCCCGTCAAAACGTGTCACGTGGATACGTGTAACGTGTAACGTCAAACCGTGTATCGTCAATCGCGTCGTGTACGTATATTTCGATTCCATCAAGAAAATTTTCGGGTGTTGTGATGCTGGCGAAATTGCAGATGTCGTTTCCGCGGATGCGGGCTGTGGTGTATGTGTTTGCCGCTGCTCTGTCCGCGCTCGTTGTGCCTGATCCACGGGGCGTGGAGGACGGTGTCGCTGGAGGTGAACGGAGCGAGATTCTCGACGCGCTCGATGCGTGGACGCGTATGCGCGCCTATCCCTCCGCCGAACTTCCCTCCGCCGGCTATGCAAACGCAGCACGGCAGATCGCCGCCTTCAAGCGCACGTCGTATCTCGCCACGGAGTATACGTGGAAGTCCATCGGACCGGACAATGTCGCGGGACGCACGCTCGACCTCTGTGTCAATCCTCTGAATCCGCGCACGATCTGGGCAGCGTCCGCGAGCGGCGGATTGTGGCGGAGCTGGTCAGGCGGAGAGGGTCCAGCGGCCTGGCACCCCGTGCCCACCGGCTTCCCCGTGCTCGGCATCAGCAGCATCGCCATGTCGCCCGCCGACACGGCAACCTTGTATATCGGCACCGGCGAAGTGTACGGCTATCAGCGCGCCTGGGGTGGACTCGTCGACCGACTGACACGCGGCAGCTACGGCATCGGCATACTCACGTCCACGGATGCGGGCAGCACTTGGAACATGTCGCTCGACTGGCGCACGCAGGCGCAGCGCGGTGTGCGTGATGTGGAGGTGGATCCGCTTGATCCCCGCACTGTGTGGGCGGCAACGTCCGAGGGCACGTATGTGACGCGCGATGCGGGCCTGTCCTGGCTCCGCGTCTCCGATGTGCCCATGGCCATGTCGCTGCTGCTCGATCCTCAACGCGCCGGGACTGTGCTGGTCGGATGCGGCAATTTTGGACAATCGGGATCGGGTATGTACAGGACGAAGGACGGAGGGTCGACCTGGGAACTGTGCGGCGAAGGGCTGCCGACGGCCTGGTCCGGAAAGATCACGCTTGCGCGCGCGCTGTCTGATCCCTCCGTGATCTATGCATCCATCGGAGGAGTGACGGAACCGTTTGTCGGCACGGCTCTCTGCATGAGCAGCGATCGCGGCGACACATGGACCGTGATCGCGCAGGAGAATTACGCCGATTATCAGGGGTGGTATTCCCATGCGGCTCTTCCGCATGCGCAAAGAAGCGATCGCGTTCTGGCGGTGGGTATTGATGTGTGGCGCACGGAGTCTTCTTCTTCGCCGCTCGAGCGGATGTCGGACTGGCGCGCGGGGTATGGCGGGGTTGTCGAGGCGGGTGAATCGGAAGGGGAGCAGAACTTTGTACACGCCGATGTGCACTGCATCGTCCGCCATCCCTTCGATCCGGAAACGGTGTTCTTCGGCTGCGACGGCGGGGTGTTCCGGAGCACGGACTTCGGCGTAACGTTCCGATCGCTGAACGGAGGACTCAGAACCACGCAGTTCTACAATGGCTTTGCATCCGCGCCCGATGCGCGGTATCCGGCCCTCGGTGGTTTGCAGGACAACGGCACCGTGGTGTATGAGGGGCGCGACTCGTGGAGCCGTGTGCTGGGCGGCGATGGCGCGATGTGCGCCATCAATCCCGACGCCTTTCTGGTGTACGCGTCCACGCAATACGGGGCGCATTATCGCTCGCCGGATATCGGCACGTCGTGGGAGAGGATTCTCGAAAGTGACTATCGCGCGGCGTTTGTGTCGCCGCTGCTCCTGTGTCCCTCCGATCCGAACGTCCTCTATGCGGCGCGGCAGAAGGTGCTCCGCAGCACGGACGGTGGTGATACATGGACCGACACGAACAAGGGCGCGGTGCTCGACGGCAATCCCGTGCTCGTGCTCGCTGGTTCCATGCGCTCAGCCGACACGGTATACGCCGCCACGGCGCCGCTGCGCTCGCGCATGAAGGTGTTTGCAACGGCCGACCGCGGAACGGCATGGCGCAATGTCACGGGCGGCTTGCCGGACAGATATCCGGTGGACATCGCGGTGCACCCCGTCGATTCGCGCATGGCGTACCTCGCGCTCTCCGGTTTCGGCACGCCGCATGTGTGGAAGACTATGGATGCGGGGGCATCGTGGACCGATGTGTCCGCGGGTCTGCCCGACCTGCCCTTCACCGCGCTGCTCATCGATCCGCTGTATCCCGACCACGTGTATGCGGGCTGTGATCTCGGAGTGTTTCTGTCGAAAGACGGCGGTGCGAGTTGGCGGTATTGGTCCGACGGTCTGCCGGACGCGGTGCAGGCGATGGATCTGTCTCTCGTCCCATCCGAGCGTGCGATACGTGTGGCCACACACGGCCGCGGCGTGTACGAACGGCCGCTCGAGGGCAGTGTGGCGTCCGTCGACCGGGCCGATACGCCGCATACACCACGCATCATTGCGCTCGCGCCACAACCCGCGTCCGATCGTGTCAGCGTTACCGTGTCGGGTGCAGGGACATCCGTCGCGAGACTTCTCCTTCACGACATCCGCGGCCGCGTGTATGCGTCCGTCGAACTCGCACCGGGCTCCCATCCCGCGTCATCCTACACACTCGACACACACACCCTGCCCGAGGGCGCCTACTTCCTCACACTGCTCTCCGGCGTGCATCGCTCTACGCGGCGTGTACTTGTACTGCGATGACTTGCGCGTGAAGGGGTAGAGAAGTAAAGGGGTAAAGGGGTGAAGGAGTAAAGGCGTGACGCGTTGAGCGGTGTCTCGCTGAGTCCTCCACACTGGCGTCTTCTGCCTCAATTTGCTGGTGACAATGGAAACAGATAAAACCTTGTTCCGTGTTCTTTTGTGTGTTTCGCGGGATGGTGCTTTTACCGGGCAATAATAAAACGCCGTGTCATCTTTTCCCGCCACGCGGTACTTCGATGACACGGCACTTTGCCCCTTTACCTCTTTACGTCTTTACCCCTTTACCTCTTTACGTCTTTACCCCTTTACGTCTTTACCTCTTTACGTCTTAACGCTTCAAACCCACGCGCCATTGCGCTTCAGCACATCGTGTGAAATCACAAGCTTCTGAATTTCGTTTGTGCCTTCGAAGATACGGTTGATACGCGAGTCGCGGTACATGCGCTCTATGGGGAGTTCGCGCGAGTAGCCCATACCGCCGTGGATCTGCACGGCAAGATCCACCACGCGGTCGAGGCCGTCGCTGCAGATCAGCTTCACGATGGCCGACTGTGTCGAGATTTTTTTGCCGGCGTCGTAGTCGGCCGCGGTGCGGTACACGATGCTCTCCATCGCGTACACGGTGGCGTACATTTCGGCGAGCATGAACTGTATGGCCTGGAAATGCGAGATGGGTTCGTCGAACTGGCGGCGTTCCTTCGCGAATTTTGTACAGAGTTCGATCGCTTCCTTCGCGGCGCCCACGCAGCAGGCGCCGAGTCCGAGACGACCCGCGTCCAGCGTTTTCATCGCTACCAGGAAGGCGCGTCCCTCGGAGCCGATCATGTTCTCCTTCGGCACGCGCATGTTCGAGATGGTGATCGCGTTGGTGGTGCTGCCGCGTATGCCCATCTTTTTCTCGGCCGGACCCGCATGGAATCCTTCCCACGCGGTCTCGATCACGAAGGCGCTCACGCCGCGCTCGGTGCGGCAGAACAGCGACACGTAATCGGCGATGCCGCCGTTGGTGATCCACAACTTCTCGCCGTTGATGATGTAGTGATCGCCGTCCTGCACCGCCTTTGTGCGCACGTTGAACGAATCCGACCCGGCCATCGCCTCGGTGAGGCCGAAGGCCGCGATCTTCTCGCCGCGCGCGAGCGGCACGAGGTACTTCTGCTTGAGTTCCTCGGAGCCGCCGATGTAGATCGCGTTCGACCCGATCGACATGTGCGCGCCGATCATGGTCGCGGTCGAAAGACATCCGCGTCCCATTTCCTCCTGCGCGATGCAATACCCCACTTCACCGAATCCGCCGCCGCCGTATTCTTCCGGGAACACGGTGCCGAGCAGGCCCACTTCACCAATCTTCTTGATGAGGTCGGTCGGGATTTTTTCGTTTTCGTCGATGTCGCGCGCGATGGGTTTGACTTCGTTGTTGACAAAGTCGCGGACCATCTCCCGCAGCATGTTCTGCTCTTCGGTGAACTGAAATAGGTTCATGGGCTGATGCGTGATTGTGACAGGAAGAGTTGTCTATCGTGTGCTTCAGGACACGTCGGTGGGATCCCAGGTGCTCTCGGCGAGCAGGTTCAGATCGGAGTATTGGAAGGAGTTGCGCTGGCCGACGTAGCTGATCTTGCTCTCGCCGCCGTCCACGCCGATGGTGTTGCCGTTGATGAATTCCGCTCCCGGCTGCATGAGCACCATCACCGCTCGGGCCACATCCTCGGGCGTAGTCACGCGGCCCATCGGATTTTTCGCCTTCGCGGCGAAGAGCATGTTGCGCGCGCCGGGAATTTTATTCAGCGCCGGTGTGTCGGTGACGCCAGCCAGCAGGGCGTTGCAGATGATGCCGCGCGGACCCAGCTCGAGCGCGAGCTGGCGGATGTAGGCCTCGACCGCCGCCTTCGCCGCCGACACGGCGCCGTAATACGGGAGTTGCAGATTCGCGCCGTCGCTGGTCATGGTGAAGATGCGTGTGCCGCGGCCGATCAGTCCGCGCCGCGCGCAATCCTGCGTCCAGTACACCAGCGAGTTCGCCATGACGTCGAGGGTCATCTCGAGCTGGGCGCGTGTGATCATCTCGCTGTCGTTGCGGCCGACCAGCGGCTTCAACGTGCCGAACGCGAGCGAGTGGAAGAGCACGCGGATCTCGGCCTTGCCGTGTTTGTGGTGTTCGTCCACAAAGGTGTCGAGCACTTCGTGGCGGCGCTTCTCGTCGGCCGCGTTCATGTTGTAGAAGACGGCCTTCTGGCCGCAGCGTTCGATGTCGTGCACGAGCCGGGTCACGGCGGGCATTGTGGCCTGCCTGTCGAGGTGCACGCCCAGGATGTTGTATCCGTTCCGTGCCAGCTCGCGCGCCGCCGCGGCGCCGAATCCCGAGGAAACTCCCAGGATCAATGCCCATGCATTGGTGTCTTTTCGTGTCATATTCGGATAAGGAAACTCATGGTTTGCTATGATGAATCCTTAAGATATTCATTTTTTGGGAGAAATGATAAAGAAGGCGGGGATGAAGAGCACAAGGGCGGATCGGGGCACGGATCCGTTTCGGAAGCGCGGGTGGACGCGGATCCGGCAGCACCGATTCGGTCGGTGATGCTGTATCGATCACCTTCCGGGATATCTCTTCCACGGGAGTATGTCTTCTTTTCCACCAAAATCGCCCGCCGTATATTCACGGACCCATTCTCGAGGAAATCATGCGCCTGCTTACGTCCCTTCTCCTGTTCATCGTTCTGTCCATTTCCATGCAGGCCTTGGCTTCACCAAAGCCGCTTGCGAGTATCAAACCGGAGAAACCGTCGATAGGCCAGAACGTCTCCGTCTCCTACCTTTCGACACATCCGAAGGCAAAACTTCTCGGCGCGCGTGATGTGACACTGCATGTGCTGATGTTGCGCGAGGGCGAGATGCCGCTGCTGCACGAAATCCCGATGACCGCGAAGGGCGCGCTGTGGGCTGCCACACTCCCGCCCCTCGAAACAAAAACGCAGATGCTGCTCTTCCGTTTTGTGGCCGGCGACAAGACCGACGACAACGGCGGCGATGTGTGGACGGCTCTTGTCCACGCGGGGAATAAGCCGGTGAAGGGGGCTCTGCAGCAGCAGGCCCTGGTGCTGCGGTCGGGCGGATCCATGGGATTCGAGAAGAAAAAGGACGCTGACGGCGCCAAGGTGTCGCTGCGCAAGGAATTGGAACTTCATCCGTCGAATGTGTCCGCGCGTGTGGCGCTGTGGAACATCCTCC
This sequence comes from Ignavibacteriota bacterium, assembly GCA_016218045.1. Classification (NCBI taxonomy): domain Bacteria; kingdom Pseudomonadati; phylum Ignavibacteriota; species Ignavibacteriota bacterium. Next base: position 18,409 of record JACRFB010000053.1, on the reverse strand, counting down.
TGCGCGAGAATCCCGATGACAAGCTGCGGGAGACCATCGGCAGGGAAGCGGACGAACTCTTCGCGGCGCAGGAGGGCAACGAGACGGCGCAGGTCGAGCTGCTGCCGGTGTTCGATCGGATCGGGCGCAAACAGCGGGCCGAGGAATTACGCGCGGCGGCAGTGGCGAAAAATCCGCGCGGGAAAATCGCCGAGAGCGCCGCGCGTGGCGCCATCAATCGTGAACGCGACGCGGCGAAACGGCTCGCGCTTGTGGAGGCCTTCATGCGCGACTTCCAACCCGACGAGCAGGTGCGCAGGACCCTGGAATCCACCATGGCGAACAGTCTCGTGCAGCTCCGCGAATACGACCGCGCGCTCATGCTGGTCGAGATGTCGCCGCGCAAGGACGGCGCCATGATGAACACCATCGCCTGGGCGATGCTCGAAGACAGCACACAGCCGGGCCGCGCGCCGGAGTTCGCGCATCGCGCATCCGACATCGCGCGCCGCGGCATCGATCTGCTGCGCGCGCCCGAAACGTCCACAAAACCGGCCTATCTCAGCACGCGCGAATGGAAGGAGAACAACGACTATCAGCTCGCCATGATTCTGCACACCTATGCCACCGCGCTGCTGCGCATCGGCCGACTCGACGAGGCCCTCGTTGCGATGGAGGAGGCGAACACACGCGCGAAGGGTGAGAACGAGGAGATTGCGTCCGGATATCTCGATGCGCTCAACACGGCGGGCCGTCACGACAAGGCGCTGGAAACGGCGCGCGCCGCGGTGCGCGCGGGCAAGGGCGGCGAGGAACTTCTGGGCCGCTACCGCCGCGCCTACGCCGCGGTGCACGGAAGCGCCGAGGGCGCGGAGGCCGATATCAGCGCGGCGCGTGAGTACGCGCGCAAGGAGCTGCGCGAGAAGCTGCGCAAGAAGCGGCTCTCGCTTCCCGCGCGCGATTTTACACTCAAGACGATGGATGGCGGCGAAGTCACCCTCGCCGCGCTCAAGGGCAAGGTGGTGGTGATCGATTTCTGGGCCACGTGGTGCGGACCCTGCAAGGCGTCCTTCCCGTATCTGCAGAAGGTGTACGAAAAATACTCCGGCAACGACCGTGTGCGTATCCTCGCGCTCGATACCTGGGAAAACGAGAAGGGCGCGAAACGCGAGGAACTCGTCAAAAAATTCATCGCCGACAACAAGTACACATTTCCCGTGCTGTACGACGACGGAATGGTCGATGCCTACGGCGTGACCGGCATTCCGACGAAGTTCGTACTCGACACGCGCGGCGCAATCGCCTTCAAGAGCATCGGCTTCAACGGCGGCGAGGAGATGATGAACGAACTGACGCTGCAGATCGACATGCTGCTGAGCAGCGAGCTGTAAGTCAGTAGTTCGACAGAGCGCCGCGCGCCAGTTCGCACACGCGCTCCCTCAGCGCATCGGGCGCAAGCACACGCACGCCCGCGCCGCGGCTCACCACCCACGAGGCGATTTCCTCGAGCGAATTGACGATGGTCTCGAACACGATCGAGCCGTCGTCGCGCTGCTCCACGATCTGTGAATCAAAGAGCTGCCGCGGCTTGATGCGGCGTGCCCAGAGCGGCGACAGTTCGATGCGCACCTCGTGCGCCTCGGTGCCGATCCAGCTCCGGAACGAATGGCGGAACATGTCGTCGATCACCTTCTGCGACACGCGCACGAAGGGCTTGGCCGTGACGCGCGCAGCGAGGATCTTGTGCAGGTGGTACTGCTTGATGTGCCCGTCGTGCTGCGCGAGCAGACGCCAGAGGCCGTCGCTCTCGAAGAGGAGCAGCGGACACAGCGCGCGCCCGGTCTCGATGTCGCCGGCCTCCTTCTCGTAGTCGATCACCACCATCGTCGAGGTCTCCACGCAGCGCTGCAGCGCCACGACGAGTCCCAGCGCGCGCGTGTCCAGACGTTGCACCATCGTCGCGGTGGCCTTGTCGACGGCGCTGTCGGACATCGTTATTGCGAGGTACTGGATGATGAATTCCTGAATGCGGCGCCGCTCGAGCTGTCCGGTGAGCTGTACGCCGCTCCTGCGCGTGGAATGGATGTCCACTCCCTGCGCGCGCAGGGCGCTGAGGTCGCGCTTGATGGTCAGTTGCTCGCAGCCGTACATCTCGGCCAACCCGTCTATCGTGATGCCCGTGTCGGTGTGTACGGCGAGGCCTATCAATTCGATCTGCCGTTTGATCCTGGTCAGTTGTTCGTGCATGGCGGAATCCGGGAGGGACAAATAAATGCTGTGTGTTCCACGCGAAAGTATCATCGAATGATACCGAAACGGGCGCCGGGGTGCGATAGATTTGCGACATCACACAGGAGGACCTCATGATCGTCAAACCACTCGCCTTTCACGTCAACAACCGCCTCGCGGCCCTGCAGTTCACCACTGTCGCGCGGGATACGCTGGAATATATCAGCGGTGACCGTGCCATGAAAGCCGGCCTGCTCGAAGTGCGCGAGGTCAGCGAATCGGGAAGTGTCAACCAACTGTTCGTCATCAACACCGCCGCACAGCCCGTCTTTTTTATGGACGGCGACATCCTGATCGGCGCCAAACAGAACCGCGTCATCAACACATCGATGCTCATCGGTGCCGGCTCCAAAACCACCATCGCCGTCACCTGCGTCGAGGGCGGACGCTGGCAGATGGTGTCGAAACGATTCTCGCCGTCGGACTACGTCGCGCCGTCGAAGCTGCGCTCTGGCAAGTCCCAGCAGGTGCACGACAATCTGCAGAACAAACGCGGCTACCTGTCGGACCAGGGCGACATCTGGGACAGGGTCGCCTCGTATCAGCATCTGCACGAAGTGCGCTCGCCGACCTCGTCGCTGTCGGACATCTTCGAGGCGCGCCGCGCGGATCACGGCGACTTCCTCGCGAGTTTCACAAACGAACCCGACGCCAACGGCTGCGCGTTTTTTATCGACAATGATCTTGTGTGTGTCGACGTCTTTAACCGCCGGGACATCTACGCGGAGTACTTCCCCAAACTCCTGCGCGGCATCGGACTCGAGATGGTGTTTCTCGCACCGACCGGGAAGGAACTCGGGCGGGCGGAGGCGGAGTACAAGACGCTCGATTTCCTCGACACGATGGACACCGTCGAACGAAGCACTTTCCCCGGCGCCGCTCTCGGAACCGAACAGCGTTTCCAGACAGAAACGGTCACGGGCTTCGGGCTCTATGTCGACGAACAGCTTGTCCACTTTTCCGCGCTGCGTCTCGGCGCCTGACCGTGTCCGCTGTGCACGGCATACCGGAACAGCCCAGCATGGGTGGCCGCGAGGGGAGGGAGGTCTGCGCGGCCCGTTCCGGCGTCGAAGCCGGGGATTGTGACATTTATGCCCGCGGCGTGAATCCTCTTCACGGACGAAGTGCTGAATGTCTCGTCTCCGGCCTGGAAACGCGGTCGTGTTGTGGTACGGTTCTTGAACAATTTCTGCGGGACATCCTTCTCATCACATCTCCGGTGGCCATGATACTGCTCTGATACGTAGGTACTTCAACACGAGACACACAATGTTCACACGTATCATCGACCGTATCACTCACACGCGCGCGCGGGTCCGAAGATCCGCCCGCGGCAGCATGCAGGGCGGCGCCCGCGCGTGTCGAATCCCCGCCACGTCACTCCGGAGGAGGACCGCGCCATGAAACACTTCCTGTTGGCCGCTATCGTCTTGTCACTCGTCTGCGCCGTTTCGGCGTTCGCGATGCCCGCCCCCGCCGATTTCGATACACAGGGCGGCATCACGCTGTCCGACTTACAATCGCGCCTGCGCGCCGAAACGCCCGCACGTGATCTCACGCAGGCCAGCATCGCCGAATTGCAGCGCCTCCTGCCCTCCGAGGGCGGTGTTTTTGCGAATCTGTGGAGCGGAGAATATGTGACCCGCATCGGGACCTCGACGTTCATCATCGACATGCGTGTCATCACGTCGGTGCTCGCGTTGTCGCTGCTCTGCGTCGTGCTGTTCTTCACTCCGCTCGGGCTCATCCTGTTCCGCGGCGCGCTGCACAAGGCGACGGGCAAATTCCTGCTCGCCACATCCATCGCGCCCGATCTGGGGCGCCTGTTCACGCGCGAGCCGCAGAAATGGCTCTCGCGCGGAGGCCGCATCCGCACCGCCTTCGCGGGCTTCATGCGCGAGGACTTCATCCCGCTGTACCGGAACAACATCACGGCACTCGCATTCATCGGCACCGCGTTCCTGATCCTGATTATCGGACTCCGCGGTATTAAATTCCTGGTGCCGCATCAGCCCGATCTCATCATCGTTGCGATCATCATCGAGATCAGCGTGTTGTGCATGCTCGGCATGACCACATGGTACGAGCGCGACACAGGCGGTGAGCTTCCCGAGGCGCCGCCACCGCCAGCGGGCGACCTGGCGTACGAGGATGTCAAGGCGCGCCTGCAGTCGGTGATCCGCGAACTGGAGGAGCGTCACGGCGCGCTGGTCTCGTCGTCGATCAGGCCGTCGAAGGCGCTCTAAGGAGGCCGGTCATGAACAGCGCCCGTCATTACGCCAAGTACCAGGTCTATTTCTTCCTGTACCTCGCCGTGGTCTGCGAACTGCTTATCATCATCGTCGAACGCGACGACGCCGAAAGCGCCCTGCTCGCCGAGCAGGAACGGCTGCGTGACATGGTGCGGAAGGTGGTTCTGCAGCTCGCCAACAGCATCCCCGTCGCCGTGACCAGCGGCAGCGCGATGATGCGTGTGGGCGAAACGCGCGCGATTCGATTTGCGGTGATGGGACTCGGTCCCGACAGGCAGGTGACCGTCAGTCCGCGCATCACCGTGCGCCGCGACGGCCGTGTTGTGGACACGCTGCGATTCGGTCGCGACATCCGCAGTGAATTCCTTCGCAACGAAAATGGCGAACAGGCCTTCGTCTTCGACTTCCGTCCCGGATCCTCGGGGCGCTACACCTTCGAGGGTGTCACGGGCACTGATTTTGCAGGATTGAGCGGCGGCGGCAAAATCCGCATCGGCGACTTCGAAATCGAGCGCGCGGTTTTCGAACAGCTCACCGGCATGAGCGCCGACACGATGCTGCGCCGCAGTGAACATGTGACGTCGAGCATGGCTGTCACGGTGGTGTCGGACGCCGATCCGCTCTCGCTCGACGTGGCCGACGCCGAAACCGCCGCGGGTTTCGAGGTCGCCGTGCCGGTCTCCGTGTCGGGCACGGATCCCTCGCGTGTCTCCATCACCCCGAGCAGCGGCACGGTCATCGCGGAGGGCGCGGGGCTGGTGTGGAAGGGCTCCTTCGCCGAACCGGGCAAACACCGTGTCACTCTGTCGGCGCACGACAATCGGGGTGAAGGCACGCAGAGCGCTGCGACCGCGGCGTTCACCGTGTCGGTGTCCGACGCGGCCGGCACCGCGGTGCCGCAGCGTGTGTTCGTGCACGAAACCTTCCGCGCGCGTATCGGTGTCGCAGGCCTCACGGTCTCGAGCAAGTACAAGTGGCAACTGCTGCAAGACGGGCGCGAAGTGCTCGGGCGCAGCGGACAGGATGTGGAATTCAAACCCGTGAAGGCGGGGAATCTTGTGCTCCGCGCCACGTACGACGGCAAGCCCTACTCCGTCAAGGGCCGGGGGTCGTCCGAGTTTGTGATCCGTGTCGAGGACACGCCGTATCGTATCGATCCCTCCACGTTCGTGCGTAACGGCGAGTATCCCATCACCCAGAAATTCGAGGTCGAGATATCGCGCTACGGCCGACGCCGCAGCGAGTACAGCGTTCCGGTACAACAGGGCGAGATCACGCTGTCGGTGGAGGATGAGGCCGGAAGGGATCTGCTTGACGATGTCGAGCTGCGCACGTATCCGGCCTACACGCTGCTGATATTCTCGTTGAAGGGCAAAGTCTCGACCGAGGGCACGCCCGCCATCGTGTCGATCAGCGCGGGGAATGTGCGCGAACGGTATCCTCTCACGCTGTACCGCGACGAGACGGCGTTGAAATAAGGGCGGCATCGGACGGCGGACCGGAAAGCGACGGTGTTCCGGTCCGCCCCGCCGTTGCAAACAAGAATACCAAACACGTAATTACAGGGGATGACAATGCTACGACGAATCTTTGTGCTCTGTGTGCTGCTCGTGGCGGCTGTGTCGGCGCAGAACGCGGCGCAGCGCGCCGTCCGTGAAACACCGCGTGTCGCGGCGGCTCGCCGTGCCACCGATTCGGCGCTCACAGCGGCCGTGCGCGCCGCGGGTGTGACACGCGCCACCCTGCGGCTCTATCTGCGCGTGTTCAAGGAGGAGCGCGTGGTGGAGGTGTGGGCGCAGCGCGGGGACGGGTGTGTGAAGCTGCGACAGTACCGGATCTGCGGAACGTCGGGCGAAGCGGGCCCGAAAAACGAGGAGGGCGACGGCCAGATCCCCGAGGGGTGTTATACGATCGACCTCTTTAATCCGTGGAGCAGCTACCACCTCTCCATGCGCATCGATTACCCCAACGCGGCCGACCGCGCGCGGAATCCGCGCACGCGGCGTCTCGGTGGCGACATCTACATACACGGCATGTGTGTCAGTATCGGCTGCATCTCGATCAGCACCGAGGAAATACAGGAGCTATACATCCTGTGTTCCGACGCGCGCCGCGCCGGCCAGCGCGGCATTCCCGTCCACGTCTTCCCGTGCAGAATGCAGGGTGATGTGTACGACGTGCTTCGCAAGAATGCTCGGAATGATGCCGACCTGCTGCGTTTCTGGACCGGACTCGAAACAGTGTACACAGCTTTCGAGGCGGAAAAGTCCGTGCCGCGCGTCACTACAACACCCCACGGCTCCTACACCGTTCGTACTCGCTGACGCCGCGTTTTGGAATTCCGATGTTCCGTCGCGCTTCGACTCCGCTCAGCGAGACACTGTGTCTCTGTCCCATTGTCCCGCTGTCCCGTCGCGCTTTCCCGCTTCGCGGGACTCAGCGAGACACTGTGTCTCTGTCCCGTTGCCCCGCTGTCCCGCTGTCCCGCTGTCCCGCTATCCCGCTATCCCGCTGTCCCGCTGTCCCGCTCTCCCGCTGTCCGACATCACGCGGCGCTGCGCAGGGAGCGGACGGCGGCGATGAAGCCGACGACGGAGAAGGCGAGAAAGGCGCCCGCATAAAGGAGTATCCGGTCCGGATCTCCGATACCCACGGAGAGGTGCCGCAGTGTGTCGGTGCTCCAGGTAAGGGGATTCGCGAGCGCGACCGCGCGGAGCCAGCCGGGCGCGTTGTCGAGCGGAAAAAACATGCTGCTTGCGAACATCAGCACGAAGTACAACACGTTGATGATGGTGTTGTACATGTCGTTGCGCCGGATACGCAGCGCGAACAGCGAGAGGAAAAAGAACCAGCCCGCCGTGAACACGATGTTCGCCGCGAGCAGCAGGGGCAGCATGTCCCAGCGCACCGGGATGGCGAGCAGCAGCGCGCCGATGCCCAGCGTGATCGAGGCCTGCACCGTGGTAAAACACGCGTAGAAGAGGTTTTTTCCGAGCAGGAATTCACCGCGCGTCATCGGGTATGTGAGGAACTCATAGAAGATGCCGTTGTCGCGGTCCGAGAAAAATCCCCACGATGCGTTCATCGCGAGTCCGAAGCCCGACATCGAGAGTACGCCGGCGAGGAAAAATGTGCTGTACGACACGGTGCTGCCCGACACCGCGACCCCCGTCGTGAAGGCGGTGTTGAGTCCGATGCCGAACAGCAGCAGATGGAACAGCGGCACGGCCATGTCGAACAGTATCCAGGTGAGACTGGTGGTGCGCACCTTGAATTCGCGGTACATCACCGCGCCGATGAAGGCGAAGCGGCTCATGGCGTCTCCTCCCGCATCACGTCGAGGAACACGTCCTCGAGTGTCGCGCCGCGCACCTCGAAGGTGAGTGCGGTGCCGAGCGCGAGCAGACTGCCGAGCAGGGGATAGGGCGGCTGCGCGTCGGCGTTGACGGTGAGCACCGCCGTGCTTCCGATGATCTGTGTGCGCAGGGAGGGCAGAGCGCGGATGCGGGCGGCGAGCCCATCGTCGATGCGTTCGAAGGTGGCGCTGACGTCCACGATGGCGTGTGCGCGCGCCTTGATCGTGTACAGATCGCCCTCGAGCACCGCGCGGCCCTTGTTGATGAAGAGAATGGTGTCGCAGAGTTCCTCGGCCTCCTCGAGCAGGTGTGTGGTCAGCACCACGGTGCGCCCGCGTTTCGCCTCGCTCGCCACGGCGTCCATCGTCGCGCGTTTGTTGATCGGATCCATGCCTGTCGTGGCTTCGTCGAGAAAGATCACGGGGGCGTCGATCATGAACACCTTCGCCACCTGCACACGCCGCTTGAAGCCGCCGCTCAGGTCTATCACTTTCTGCGTGCGTTCGGCCTCGAGTCCGAACACGTCATAGAGACGTTCGCTGCGCTCGGCCACCTCCCGCGCGCTGAGGCCGTGGAAGCGCCCGAAAGTCTTGAAATTGTCCTCGACCGAAAGGAACTGCTCCACGGCGTTTTGCTGCAGCACGATGCAGATGTTGCGGCGCACCGCAAGGGGATCGCGGCGCACGTCATGGCCCATCACCGACACGCGTCCGCTGCTGTGCGGCAGCAGAGTGGTCAGAATTTTTAACAGCGTCGACTTGCCCGCGCCGTTTGGTCCGAGCAGACCGAAGATGCTGCCGCGCGGCACGCGGAACGACAGTCCGTCGAGCGCGCGCACCTCGTCGGGCTTGCCGGGATTATAGATCTTGACGAGATCCTGTACGTCGATAGCGGGGGAGTCCATGAGCGGGAAGATAGGTGTGGGAAGCGTGCCGCGAAAGCAACCGCACACAGATCGTTTGACAATAGTAACGACAAACGTTATCATTGGCCATGATACTATCGTTCGAGTGCAAGGAAACCGAAGAGGTGGTTGATTACCATGGCTGATTACAATAAAAAGCTGCCCCCAGTGCACCCGGGCGAAATCCTGCTGCACGAATTTCTCATCCCGTTTGAAATCTCACAGTATCGTCTCGCGAAAGACATCGCGGTTCCTCCTCGTCGCATCAATGAGATTGTCCTCGGGAAACGCGGTATCACCGCGGATACGGCCGTCCGTCTTGCGGCATTCTTCGACGTATCGCCGCTGTTTTGGATGAACCTGCAGGTACGGTACGATATTGAGCGTGCCGAAGAGGAACTTGTACATGTGGTGGCGGAGTCGATCCAGCCCTACGTCTCCACCAGAAGGAGCCATAAGAGGTGATAGCCCGGTACGCAGTGTTCGTGTTTGTGGGTACCCTCCTCATCGCCTCCGGATGTGAAGCCGGTGAGCGACGTGACGCGCGCCCATCCGACGTTCGCCGCGCGGACGACAGCGTGCTCGTCCTGACCGCCGTGGGCGATATCATGATGGGATCCACATTCCCTGAAGGCGCGCTGCTGCCGCCCTCGGACGGTGATTCGCTGTTCCTCGATGTGCGCGATATTCTCCGCGCCGCGGATATCACCTTCGGCAATCTCGAGGGGCCGCTGATAGACGGGGGGCGCTCGGAAAAATGTGCGGACAATGAGCCGAACTGCTACGCCTTCCGCACGCCGGTTCGTTATGTGCGCCATCTTGTGGACGCGGGTTTCGACCTGCTCAGCATCGCCAACAACCACGCGCTCGACTTCGGGGAGGCGGGTCGGACGAGCACGATCCGCGCGCTCGACAGCACAGGCATCGGCTGGTCGGGTCCGCCGGGCAGTATCCGCTATCACACGGCCGGGACGCGGCGCATTGCGCTGGTCGCGTTTTCTTACGACGAGGATTCAAACAACCTGCGCGACCTCAACGCGGCGCGCGCACTATTGCGCCGCGCGGTCGATTCGTCCGACATCGTGATCGTGTCCTTCCACGGCGGCGCGGAAGGCGCAAAACATCAACACGTCCCGTATGGCGAGGAGACGGCCTTCGGCGAGAAGCGCGGCTCGCTGCGGCTCTTCACGCATGCAATGGTGGACGCGGGCGCAGACATTGTGATCGGACACGGACCGCATGTCGTCCGCGGCATGGAAGTATATAAGGACCGGCTCATCGCCTATTCACTCGGCAACTTCGCCACCTGGGCCATGTTTAATCTCAACGGACCGAACGGCATCTCCTGCATACTGGAAGCGCGTCTTGCGCCCGATGGTGCGTTTCGTCGCGGCCGCTTGCACGCGGTCGTGCAGCAAAAGCCCGGCGGGGCTCAACGCGACAGCAGCAAAGCCGTACTTCCTCTGCTTCGCGAATTGAATCGGGCGGATTTTCCGGAGACAGGGGTGAGCGTGGACGACGACGGTGTGATACGTTTGCCGCACGACGTTTCACGTGGGACGCGCTAACGCGCGCGCCCGCTCCTCGTTCCGGTCTTCCGGAGAAGCAGATACATCGATCCGGTTCTCGAAAATCGACGCGACACATCCGCAGCTTCCTCGAAGCCGTGATGCCGCAGAAGTTGCAGTACGTGTGTCAGCGGCCAGTGTCGGATGGGGAATTCGTCCGTGTACGTCACAGTGTCGCCATCTCCCGCGACGGTGATACACTCGCTGTAATTGAACCGCCCGTCCCCGATATCGGCGACAGACACCTCGCGACGCAGGGTTGCATCTTCATGGATGAAGCTTTGGAAAAGCTGCTCGCCGGGCACGTCGATGAACAGGAAACCGCCCGGCGCAAGCGCGCGGGCCATGGCCTGCATCGACGCGTCGAGGTCCTCGTCTTCGAGGATGTAGACAAGGACGGTGAACAGGCACAGGGCCATGTCGAAGGGCCGCGAGGTGGTGAAATCACGGATCGTGGAAACGACGCAGCGCGGATTTGCACCCCGCCGCTGTTGCTTCAGCGCGTCAAGCATCTCCTGGCACGAATCCACCGCTGTGACGGAGTAGCCGCATTGGGCCAGCGGCAGGGCCATTCTGCCTGCGCCGGCGCCGAAGTCCACGATACGCGCAGGCGGTTGTAACCACTCGGCGATGGTCTGCATGCTCTTTTCCGTCATGCGGCGGTAGTCCCTGCCGAAGGTCGAGAGGCAGGCCTGCTCGTACACGCCGGCCCAGGATGCGTGTGGTCCCGGCATTGTTTCAGTGTTTCACAAATACGAGACACTGCGCCGCGCCGCCGTGGCGGTACACGAGCAGCAGATAGCTTCCCGCGGGCAGGCCCGCGAGCGGGATGCGTGTTGCGTCGCCGCGGTCGCGTCGGTGTACACGTCCGAGCATGTCGGTGACAAGATACTCGTCATCCGTCGATACGTTCCATGAGGCGTCGATGTGCAAGACCTCTCCCGCCGGTTGGGGATATAGGAGTAATCGATCCGATATCGGGCGTGCTGTGGTGGACAGGTGTGTCGGAATGTCGAGCGCAGCGCGAATCGTGTCGATGAGTGGTGTCGCGGCGATGATGCCGCTGCCGGGTGCCGTTTCGATACAATCCATGCTTGCCTCCCAGACAAAGACGCCGCGCAGCCGCTGTGTGCGCGCGTACACCGCCTTGCTTGCCGCGGAGCGCGGATTGTCGTAGGTGACAAAGGTTGTGAGTCCGCCCGTGCCGAGCATATAGGGCGCGGCCGCGACGCTGTCCCAATGCTCCGTGAACAGTCCGCGCTGTGTGATGATGCGGTGATAGGGTGGAGCGCCGCCCTCGTCTGGAAACGTGGCCGCGTCGGCTTGCCCGAGAGCGGGAGCGTGGAGCGCGGCCGGTCCGCGTGTCTTGAGCGCGTGTCCGTAAAAGGGAATCCCGAGCACGATGAACGCGGGATCCACGCCGTGTGTCTGCGTAAGTCTGCGCACCGCCGCATCGATGCAGAGTGACGGATCGGCGCCCGGCGACGCGTAGAGCGCGGCATGATGGTTCACCGTTGCATCCCACGGACCGGAGAAGTCGTAGGTCATGAGATTCAGCCAGTCCATACTCCCACCGAGTTGTGCCCACTCGAGCCGTTCGAACAGTGCGGGCACACATCCAAGCGCGGCGGTGAGATACATGCGGCGCGCGGTTTCGCGCGCGGCCACGTCGAGCGTGTCGCGCACGGCGCGCATGAGCAGGGTGAAATTTCTGTAGTCGTCGTCGCCGCCGCCGTGTGACGTGTAGCCGGGGTATTCCCAGTCGATGTCGATGCCGTCGAGGGAAAAGGCGCGGACCAGGCGGCCGCACTCGTGGGCGAAGCGCGCGCGTGTCGCGGCTGTCGCGGCGAGGGCGGGGAAGGGTGTCGAAAGGGTCCAGCCTCCCACCGATGCGGTGATGGGCACTCCGGCCACATGTGCGTGTGCCACGAGCGAGGTGCCCGGTCTGTGATAGGCGGGATTGCCGAAGTCGTTCGCTGAGTCGTAACCCGCGGGCGCCACGCTCCAGTCGATGTCGCCGAGCAGAAGATTTTTATCGGCCCAGGGATCCGTGAGCAGGATGCGTCCGTCGGTCTGCGGTGCGAAGAACGCGTAGTGCAGCATTGTGTAGCGTGTGTACGGAAACGTCGCCGGCCGCACGAGCTTGTTGCGCGCATACCAGCTCCAATTCGTCACGTATCCCGCTGCATGCACCTGCGCACCCGCTGGGAGCGTTGGACACGCCAAAAGCAAAAGAAAAAGAAACACAGGGAGGAACGGAGCAAAGGAGGCTTTTGTCCGGTCTTCGGCCGCCGTCGTTCCAGAAAACTCAGCGACGTCGACCGCCTTTCTCCCGGCTCCTGTCTCCTGACTCCTGTCTTCTGTCCTGTGTCCATCGGCTTCCAATACGACCCTGCACAGGCCCCACGTCGCAGAGCGAACCCCACAGACGATATCGAATCCGTCCATCATTCGAAGATCCATTCCCTCTGTTTACGCAGCGTTTCTTCGAGTTTGTGTTTTTTCAGAAAGTCGATCGTCGCGTCGCGGCTGCGGCGTACGAGGCCGGGATTCTTGTGATTCGCCAGTTCAAAGACGAGCACGCTGACCACGGCCGCGGCGTCGGAGAGATATTTGCGGCTGACCTTGTCGAAGGTGTCGCCGAAGTCGTGATAGTGGCGCACCATTGTTTCGTCGAGATGCGCCTGCAGCGTGATGGCGGGAATGCCGTGCAGCATGAAGGGCTGATGATCGCTGTTTGTCCACGGGGTGTTGGCCACATTGCTGCTGAGATTGAATCCGGGCATGTCCGCCGCGAGTTTCGCGAGGAAGGGAATGAGGGCATCGATGCCCATCGCGTTGAAGCCGGTGGGCGTGCCGGTCATGTCCATGTTGATCAGCGCGGCGATGTCGTCGCCCGTGTGTCGCTCGATGTATTTTTTTGCGCCCCAAAGCCCGAGTTCCTCGCCGTTGAACCACACGCATTCTATCGTGTACTCGCGGTTGCGCGCGAATCGGTGCAGCAGGCGCGCGACGTCGAAGAGTATCGCCGAGCCGACGCCGTTGTCCACCGCGCCCTGGCTCACATCCCACGAATCGAAATGCGCGCCGATAACAATTTTGCGCGCCGTCTTGCCGGGGAAGGTCGCGACCACATTCGCCGATTCCAATTGCTGGCAACGCGACCGCGTGTCGATGCCCACGGTCACGGTCCGCCCCGCAGCGAGCAGGCGCTGCAAGCGTTTGCCTTCTTCCAATGTGATGCTGAAGGCGGGTACGGGACTCGGTGTGCCCTGGAAGTTCGTGACACCGACCAGGGTGAGACCGCCGGGTTTGTTGTTCACGAAGAGCACGGCGCGCGCGCCGTGTTTCGCCGCGAAGTCGATGGTCTCGTAGCGCAGCGGTGTGGGCCTGCCCGGCGCGTTTTCGCCGCCCGCAAGCACCACGGCTCCGCGGCAGTCGGTCCCGCGGAAATCCTCGGCATCACCGATGGGCAGCGCGACGAGCCGCGCCTCGAAGGCGGGTGTTGCATCGGTGTATCCCAAAGCCACGGCGCGTAATTGCTGCTCGAACGGCGCGCGTACTGTGACGCGGTCGTCGCCGCGCACGAATCCGGGGAAGTGGTATTCTTCCTGCCGCGACTCGATGCCGAGTTTCCGTAATTCCTCCTGCAGGATGCCGCGTGCATCCGTGTCGGCCGCGCTGCCCGTGAGCCGCCCGCCCGCCTCGTCGCACAATCGCTGCAGAAAACTGTAGGAACCGTTATCCAGATATGCGGATCCGATTATCTCTCTCCACACATCCTTCTCCTGCGCCCACCCTTCGGCAACACCACACAGCAGACCACACCATATCACCACACCCACCCATCTCATCCCTCGTCCTCCATTCCCCCCATTTACTCCATTCCCCCCATTTACTCCATTCTCCTTCATCATCCCTGCCCCCTCACACCCTGCAGCCGGTTGCCCATCCACTTCTGCGCGACGAAGAGTCCGAGCGGCGAGGCCATGGCGATGCCGCCGTAGATGAGCCAGAGCATTTCCGTGTTCAGCGGTCCGCTTTCGGGACAGTAGGCGGCGAGCATGGTGCCGGAGTACAGACTGGTGAGCACCTTGGTGAGGAACCACGGGAACTGCGCGATGCCCATGTACATACCGGTCTTGCCCTCGGGCGCGAGTTCGGCGGCGAGCTGCAGGAAACGCGGCTGCCACATCGCCTCACCGACGGAGACGATCACGATGTAGGCGAACAGCGTGATAACGTTCGGGCCCAGCGCGAGCAGGAAAGTAGGCAGGGCCATGACGAAGGTGCCGAGTATCATCATGCGGTACACGTTTGCACGAACGGTGGCCGCCGCGATGATGGGCGTCAGCACAAAGATGAGCAGGGGATTGAGATTGACGAAGGTCTCCATGTTCTCCGCCACCCAGCCCGGATATGCACGAATCGTGTATTGCGGCATGGTGAGCCACTGATGCGCGAACAGGGTCTGCACGGGGATCAGTACAAAAATGAAGAACGAGAATCGTATGTCGCGCAGCGGATGTTCGCGCAGCCACTGTATAAAGTCGAAGGGAGTTTTTGTTTTCGGTTCCGCTGTTTTAGTGGTGCCGGTTTCGTCTCCGCCGGCGATGGAACGCGCGCGCTGCATTGCCGCGCGGGTCATCAGTACCGCGACAAGAAGGACGCTGACGACGGTCAACGCGGTGTACACCCAGTAGATGCCCTCGATGCCGAAGGAGCCGCGCACGCGCGGCGACACGAGGCCGGCGACGAAGCTCCCGAGATTCATCAGCGCGTACAGCATGGCGTAGGCCATGGGCGCGGTTGTGGCATTGGTGAACTGGCGCACCGCGGAGTAGGCGGCGGGTTGATACATGCCATAGCCGAGCACGACGAGCAGCAGACCCCCCGCGGCGGAGAGAAACACGGGCGAGCCGAAGCCGGTGCCGCCGAAGCCGGGCGCGAGTGTCAGCAGGATGCGACCGGCGACCATAAGGATAAGCGCGAGCATCAGCGCGGTGCGCACGCCCCAGCGGTCCGCGAGTTCCCCGAAGAAAAACATGGCGAGGGTGATGCCGCCGGTGAAGGCGCCCAGCACCCATCCCGCCTGCGCGTCGTCGAGGGCGACGATCTCGTTGAAGTAGATGGCGAGCAGGGTCAGGATGCCGAAGTAACACAGGCCCTCGATGAAGTACGAGCTGTTAACGCCCCACAGCGCCTTGGGGGCGCGGGCGAAATGCACGAAGGGTTCGACGAGTTCTCGCAGCGGATGACGGGGTGTGGTGACGGGCTCCATGTGTGGTCCTGCTCAGGAGGCGCGCCGCGTGCGGGCGCTCCGGTGTGGGGCTGTGGCCGTCGCCTTCGCGGAGGTGCGGCCTGCGGTCGGGAGTTCGGCGCGGAGTGTGCTCGAGGGGCACAGATGTTCGATGACACACTCGCCGCAGCGGGGGCGGCGCGCGATGCAGGTGGCGCGGCCGTGCAGGATGAGGAGGTGGCTCGCGTCGGTCCAATCCTCCTCGGGCATCAGCGCGCAGAGCGCCGCCTCGATTTTTACGGCGTCCTCGGTGTCGACAAGGCCCAGCAGATTCGCGAGCCGTGTCACATGTGTGTCGACGGCGAAGCCGGGCACGCCGAAGGCGTTGCCGAGCACCACGTTTGCGGTCTTCCGGCCCACGCCCGGCAGCGCGGTCAGCTCGTCCATCGTGCGCGGCACCTCTCCGCCGTGCCTCTCCATGATCGCCTGCGCGCAGGCCTTGAGGTTCTTCGCTTTGTTCTGGAAGAAACCGGTGCTGCGTATGATCTCGATGATCCCGTCCAGCGGCGCCGCGGCCATTGCGCGCGCGTCGGGATAGGCGCGGAAGAGTACCGGAGTCACCATGTTTACACGTTCGTCGGTGCACTGCGCCGAGAGAATGGTCGCTGCGAGCAGCTCGAAGGCGTTCCGGTGTGTCAGCGCGCATGCGGGGGCGGGAAACACCTCGCGCAGCAGCGCGAGCGCCGCAGGAAAACGCTTCTTCGGAGTTTGGGATGCGATGCTCTTTTTCATTGCGGCGGGGGAAAGGGTGATGGACGGAATGGTGCAATATGCGCGCAACGCCGCTCTGCGGCAATACGGCCGTGTATCGATCCTCACGGATCCGGCTCGTTGAAGAGGCGGGATGGTCCTCTCGCATGGAGCCCGCGCGGTAGCGCTGAGGCGATTTTTCACGCGATCCCGTTGCATTTCCCGCACAATCCTGTATCTTTCAGCATCCCTTTCCCTTCGTTTCTCTCTCACACTTTCTGCCGTATCGGGAAGGGACTGGCGATTCCGCTTTTCCCCCATTGCAGAACGGAAGGACGCATGGCACACAGGCATATCGCGATGATCTCCGGGATCGCGCTCCTCATGCTGCTCGTGCAGGCACCGGCTCCCGCACAGCGCGGGAAGTTCGGCAATGCGCCGCAGGCGAAGTCGGTGCGCCTGGGCTCCAACGTCGGATTTACTCTGCTGGGCGACGATCTGACAAAGTCGTCGGACAATTACCGCGTCGGCGTGATGGGTACGCTCGATTTTCTCTACCTCTTCCATCCGCAGTTCGGCGCGGGCCTGTTTGCGGGTCTCGGGACGATGAGTTCCTCGTTCGGTGGACAGACGGCGAGCACCTTCTACGGCTGGTACGGCACACAGTTCGAAGGCCGTTTTATATGGAGCCGCGGCGCCATCGTGCCCTTCGTCTTCCTCCGTCTCGGCGGCCTCACACATAAGCCGCAGTTTGTCACCAACGGCAACACGGTGGAAGGCGAGACGGAAACCATCTTCACGTACGGCGGCGGCGTCGGCATGGAAATTCTCATGTATCGCGGACGCAAACCGCTGTACCTCCGACTTACATACGGAAGCAATCTCACGTCTTCCGACGAACTCGACAACATCGTCTCAGGGGATCAGCGGGACGGTTTCTCGTATCTCACCGTCGGTGTCTCGTACTACTTCGGCCGCCGCTGAGACGCGCGGCATTCTCGCGCACATCCGGACGACATGACCTGGTATTTCGTCTCCGATCTGCACGGACGCACGCGCCGCTACACCGAGCTGTTCCGCGTCTGCCGCGAAAATCCGCCCGACGTGCTGTGCGTCGGCGGCGACATCTATCCCTCGGGTTTCCGCGTCCTGCGCGCGGGTGATACGAGCATCGAGGAATTTCACACGACGGTGCTGCTCGACGGATTCCGTGCTCTGCACGGCGAACTCGGGAGCGCGTATCCGCGGGTCTTTCTGATTCCCGGCAACGACGATCCGGCCGTACTTGTGGACGGCCTGCTCGCGGGCGAACAGGAGGGCCTCTGGCACTACGCGCAGCAGCGGACCTTCGACACCGGCGCCTGGGTGGTGGCGGGATATTCGTACGTGACACCCTCGCCGTTCCGTCTCAAGGATTGGGAGCGGTACGACGTGTCGCGCTACGTGGATCCGGGTTGCATTCCGCCCGAACAGGGCTTGCACACGGTGCCGGTGGAAGCGCACCGCATTGTGCATGCCACCATCGCCGACGACCTCCAGGAACTGGCGTTGAATCTCGATGCCGAACGCCTCGTGTTGCTCGCGCACGTGCCGCCGTACGGGGGCGCGCTCGACCGAGCCGCGCTCGACGGCGTGAAGGTTGATCACGCGCCCGTCGATGTGCATGTCGGCAGCATTGCGCTGCGACGCTGGATCGAGCACCGGCAGCCCCGTGTCACCCTGCACGGACACATACACGAATCCGCCCGTCTCACCGGCTCCTGGCGCGAAACCATCGGCTGCACACACGCCTTCGGCGCCGCGCACGACGGACCCGAACTCGCTCTCATCCGTTTCGATCCCGCCGTTCCCGCGACCGCTGAGCGGCTGCTGCTATAAATCGAGACAGCGGGACAGAGGGAGAGCGGGACAGCGGGAGAGCGGGACAGCGGGACAGCGGGAGCGGAACAACGAAATAGTGTCTCGCTGAGCGGAGTCGAAGCGCGACGTGACAGCGGGACAGCGGGACAGCGGGATAGCGGGAGAGCGGAACAACGAAATAGTGTCTCGCTGAGCGGAGTCGAAGCGCGACG